>NZ_CAOKTW010000013.1:0-116841 GCF_948472335.1 Streptococcus bouchesdurhonensis
TAGAATTATGATAGAATATAAAAAAGGACTTGAGGAGATTTAGGATGCAAGATGAAAGTGTGTATGGATTAGTCTATAAAGCTATTCGTGAGGAAAGAGGGTTTACACAGAAGGAAGCTGCTGGGACTACAGTGACTCCTCATTTTTTACGTCAGTTTGAGCAAGGGAAATCTCGGATAACCATTCAAAAATTTGAGGAGATTCTTTCTAATATTGGAATTGATAAAGAGACATTTGATAGTCTAAAAACGCAGATGTTTCCAACTGAATTTCATAAATTACAGGCTCAAGTTGCTGATTTGGCCTATAAGCGTGAATTTAAGAAGATCATTAGCTTGATTAATCAACCCTTGGAAAATCCTGGGATTGCTGAACACTACGTGATTGCCAATCGTGTAGTCAATAAATTTGCTATCGCAAACATCATCGGCGATTCTTTTCTGACTCCAAAAGATTATCAAGAACTAGAATATATCAAGAACTATCTCAGTGAATTAGACGATTGGAATAAAATTGAGGTTAATATCTTTTCATCTATCCTGCCTCACTTTTCAATCGAATTTTTAGATTACAGACTCTACCACTTATTAGATACTCTAAAAAAACAGACTGAATACCATTCAATCCGTACTGCTGACTACTATATTGCCTGCTTAAGAACTGCTATCAAGCATTACTCTGTCAATGGCTACTATGATAAAGCTGAGAGCTTAGCTGTGAAAACCTTGGAAGTGATTAATACTTTCCCTCTACTGAGCACCAAGATGACAGAGATGCTTAGTCTTTCCATGGAACGGGCTAATAATTTTCTCAGAAAAGATGATGTCAGAGGTCTAGAGCTTGCTAAGCATATCTTTGCCAGTCTTGATAACTTTGAAAAGGTCTATCCAAATCAACTTCTGACTCGAATGAGAGAGGATTTCTTTGTTACTGTCACACAACTCAATCACACTGGACAACCTTTAGATGTCTAACCTAGAAAATAAAAAAGCTTGAGGAACCACATATTTCCTCAGGCTTTTCTTATCCTTTAAAGGTCACAATAGTCGCACCACTGCCTCCAGCATTTTGTGGGGCATAGCCGAAACTCTTGACATGCTTGTTTCTTTGTAGGTATTTGGTGACACCTTCACGGATGACTCCTGTTCCGATACCATGGATAATATCAACTTGAGCCATATTATTAAGCAAGGCTTGGTCGATAAAGGCATCTAGCTCATTCATGGCTTCTTCATAACGCTTCCCTCGAAGGTCCAGTCTTGCTTGCGGTCCTCTGCCAGAAGTCCGTTTCACGACATTGACCTGTTTCTTCTTGACTGGTTTTTCTTGCTGAGCTTGAACGAGGTCAAATTCTTTTTCTTCCAAGGTCATCTTGATTAAACCGACTTGGGCTTCCCAGCGTCCGTCCTTGAGTTGACTGGTCAAGGTCCCACGCTGTCCATAGCTGAGAACTACGATATCATCTCCCACCTTTGGAGCTCGTTTTTTCTTGGCCTTTTGAAGGACCTTGTTTTTAGACAAATCTACTTTTTCAGGAGCCAATTTTTTCAACTTGGCCTTGGCTTCAATGATTTCATGGGGTTTGAGTTGAGATTTGCTATGGAGATTCTTAAGAATCTGGTCACTTTCACTGAGGGCCATGTCCACAATCTCAGCAGCCTGTTCACGCGCCTTGTTAAGCTCGGTTTCCTTTTCACGATTGAGCTCGTTGTAAAGTTTTTTGAGAGCACGATTCATCTTGAGATTTTCTTGCTCCACCTCACGGATATTGTCCAAGCGTTTGCGACTCTCTAGCGTCTGCTCTTCCAGTTGCTCAATAATCCGGTTGACATCATTGTCCTGATCAACCTGCTGACTGGCATCCCCTACGATAACCTCAGATAGACCTAGACGTTTGGCAATTTCAAAGGCATTGCTTCGGCCAGGAACACCCTGCATAAAGCGATAGGTCGGGCGTAGAGTTGCAGTATCAAACTCCATACTGGCATTTTGCACAAAGGCTGTCTCAATACCGTAGGCCTTGAGTTCTGGATAGTGGGTGGTCGCCATGGTCTTGACTTGACGCAGGCGAAGGTCCTCCAGAATAGCCATGGCAAGGGCAGCTCCTTCTTGAGGATCTGTACCAGCCCCCAACTCATCCAAGAGTAAGAGTGAATGTTGATTAACCTTACCAAGAATATCTACGATATTGGTCATATGGCTAGAGAAGGTAGACAAGCTCTGCTCAATAGACTGCTCATCTCCAATGTCAGCAAAGATTTCTTCAAAAATACCAACACGACTTCCCTTGTCTGCTAAAATCGGCAACCCTGACTGAGCCATAACCTGTATCAAACCCAGAGTTTTGAGCATGATGGTCTTACCACCTGTATTGGGACCTGTGATGACAATAGCTGTTAAATCTTGACCAAAATGGACATCATTTGCAACGGCATTTTTGACCAAAGGATGGCAGACATGGAGCAGTTGAATTTCCTGATTTTCTGACAGCTGAGGTACGACTGCTTGTCTTTCTTGGATAAAGCGGACCTTAGCACGAATCAAGTCCAGATGGCCGATAATCCAAGCATCATTGGTAATCTCAGCCGCATGAGGGCGAACACGCTCAGAAATTTCTTGGAGAATGCGAAGCATTTCATAGCGCTCATCTGCTCGCAAACTGGCAATTTCTTCGCTCAGTTTGACCACCTCACGAGGTTCGATATAGACGGTATTTCCACTAGCAGAAATATCATGAACAACACCTGCAATCTTATTGCGGTAGGTGTTTTTGACTGGTAAAACCTGACGGCCATTTCTGCTGGCAATAATCCCTTCTGTCAACATCTGCCCTTTTTGCTTGAGCAGGTCCTGTAGGACATTGCGTACCTGACTCTCGCTATCATGGATTTTTCGACGGATGCGCGCCAATTCTTCACTGGCAAAATTTTCAATGAAACCTGCATCATTAAAGGCTTGGAGATTTCCTTGTAATTGCGGAAAATCATGTAATTTCTCAAACCAAAGGGCTAATTCTTCCAAGCTAACATTTTCCAGATTAGCATAAAAACTTTGCAGCTCTCGGCTCGACAGAAGCACGCGCTTCAAGAGGAGGAACTCCTCAATATTGAGGTCTGCTCCCATCTCCAAACGCTTGCAGACTCCTGCAATTTCCTTAGTTGAGAGAATCGTGAAATGCGGTTGCTCAACAAAGAGTGCCTGCATTTCCTTCATCTCAGCAAAAGCCTGTTTGATTTTATCCGCTTTGGCAGTCGGAGCCAGCTGTCTCAGTTGATTCAAGCCCTGCTCTGTCAACAAATGAGGTTCAAACAAGGCCTTGACCTTATTGAACTCTAATGTTTCTAATATTTTCTTATTCATCTTTATTTCCTTGTCTTTGAATGTCTAGGTGTAGTAACTTTTTACATTCTGATAGATTCTAGTCAATCTGTAAACAAAGGGCTAGGAAAATTCCTGCCCTTTTTATCCGATTAAATTTGTCACCCAGATTTGTTTGAGCCAACTGGTTGTTACTGGTATGCTCTGGATGATGTGTTTTGCGACGATACTCTTTTCAAGAGGATGTTGAATAGCTGCCATGGGGATGGTCGCTAAGATTGTCAAGGCCATTTGCAAGACAAATAAGGTCACCAACATGGACAAGATACCTGCTGAAATTTGGAACAACTTACCACCCAGTTTTTTACTAGGAAGTAAGTGCAAAAGGAGACCAAGTAAACGACCGATGCTATAGACAATCCCAAATACAAGCAAGTAGCCGATCCCTGCGTAAAAGACCTTATCCAACTGAAAGAGTTGATCCGATGGGAAGAAAAAAGTTCCCTGACCTTCCTGCGGATTTGCATAAGGAAGTAATAAATGGAATTGTTCTCCAAGCCCCTTATAAAACTGGCCAGCCATAAAAGCCGATGCCATGGCTGAAATCAGGTAATAAATCTGTAAGAGCAGGCCTCTCCGATAGCCGATATAAAATCCCCAAGCCAAGACCAATAGAAGAAGGAGTGAAATCATAAGGAATCCTCAATCTTGCTCTGTTCTTGCTTGCAAGTCACCAGCTTATGACGGAGTTCTTCTAATTCTTGCTCCTTATCATCAAATTCAATCTCACGGCTGAGTTGAGTTGACAAACAGTTGACTGCCAACAAAAGAGCGATTGTTTCATCATCTGCGCTAGGCATTTGTTCTTTAATTGCTTGGTATTTTTCTGTCGCAACCTTGGCGATTTCCTCCATAAAAAGGTTATCATGTTCGCTTGTCAAGGTTAATGATTTTTTCCCGAATGTAAATTTGAATCGATTTAGATTTGCCATAAAATTCACCTCACGATATTATACCAAAATTCGCTAACTTTGTCAGTTTTTACAAATTTGCCTGCTTTTGTGGTACAATAGAAACTATGGCAAGTATAACACTCACACCAAGCGAAAAGGAGATTCAGGCTTTTCTTGAACACTATCAAAGCAGTCTGGCTCCTAGTAAGAATCCCTATATCCGCTATTTTTTGCGACTGCCTCAAGCAACGGTTTCTATCTATACTTCTGGAAAGGTCTTGCTTCAGGGTGAAGGAGCTGAGAAATACGCTCGTTTCTTTGGCTATCAAGTTGTAGAGGAAAACAGGGGACAAAATTTCCCTTTAATTGGGACAGATGAGGTGGGAAATGGTTCCTACTTTGGTGGACTTGCAGTTGTGGCTTCCTTTGTCACACCTGACCAGCATGTCTTCTTGCGAAAACTCGGTGTGGGGGATTCTAAAACTCTGACCGACCAAAAGATTCGTCAGATTGCCCCTATCCTCAAAGAAAAAATCCAGCACCAGGCACTCCTTCTCTCACCAAGCAAGTACAACGAGGTCATCGGAGACCGCTACAACGCTGTTTCGGTTAAGGTTGCCCTC
This sequence comes from Streptococcus bouchesdurhonensis, assembly GCF_948472335.1. The sequence goes on from NZ_CAOKTW010000013.1 coordinate 4,895, forward strand.
CATAATCAGGCTATCTATCTCCTCCTTCAAAAAGGTGTTCAGCCTGAGAAAATTGTGATTGACGCCTTTACCAGTGCTAAAAATTATGATAAGTACTTGGCACAAGAGGCCAATCGTTTCAGCAATCCTATCAGCTTAGAAGAAAAGGCTGAGGGCAAATACTTGGCTGTCGCAGTTTCTTCTATCATTGCGCGTGATCTCTTTCTGGAAAATCTGGAAAATCTGGGACGAGAACTGGGTTATCAACTTCCAAGTGGAGCTGGAACAACTTCTGATAAGGTGGCTAGCCAGATTTTACAAGCCTATGGTATGCAGGGACTCAACTTCTGCGCCAAACTGCACTTTAAAAATACTGAAAAAGCGAAAAAACGCTTAGAAAGGTAAATTATGAATTCATTTAAAAATTTCTTAAAAGAGTGGGGATTATTCCTCCTGATTCTGTCATTACTAGCCTTAAGCCGTATCTTTTTTTGGAGCAATGTTCGCGTAGAAGGACATTCCATGGATCCTACTTTAGCGGACGGCGAAATCCTCTTCGTTGTCAAACACCTCCCTATTGACCGATTTGATATCGTGGTGGCTCATGAGGAAGACGGTAATAAGGACATTGTCAAACGTGTCATCGGAATGCCTGGTGACACCATCCGTTACGAAAATGATAAACTTTACATCAATGATAAAGAGACGGACGAACCTTACCTAGCTGACTACATCAAACGTTTCAAGGACGACAAACTCCAAAGCACTTACTCAGGCAAGGGATTTGAAGGAAATAAAGGAACTTTCTTTAGAAGTATCGCTCAAAAAGCTCAAGCCTTCACAGTTGATGTCAACTACAACACCAACTTTAGCTTTACTGTTCCAGAAGGAGAATACCTTCTCCTCGGAGATGACCGCTTGGTTTCAAGTGACAGTCGTCACGTAGGTACCTTCAAAGCAAAAGATATCACAGGGGAAGCTAAATTCCGCTTCTGGCCAATCACCCGTATCGGAACATTTTAAGAGACCTAAGAGGCCGAGAATCAAGAATCTCAGCCTCTTCTTCTATCGTGAGAAGTGATTGGTTATTGACTATAATACCCCCCCAACTCTCACCTATTCATGCAAAGGAATTTTATGGAAGTTTATTTTTCAGGAACCATTGAACGGATTATTTTTGAAAATCCCAGCAATTTTTATCGCATCCTTCTCCTAGAAATCGAAGATACGGACGCAGAGGATTTTGATGATTTTGAAATCATTGTCACAGGAACCATGGCTGATGTAATTGAGGGAGAAGACTATACTTTTTGGGGGCAAATTGTCCAGCACTCCAAGTATGGGGAGCAACTGCAAATCAGCCGGTATGAACGCACAAAACCAACTAGTAAGGGCTTGGTCAAGTACTTTTCAAGTAGCCATTTCAAGGGGATTGGTCTCAAGACAGCTCAGAAAATTGTGGATACCTATGGCGACAATACCATTGACGAAATTTTGCAACACCCAGAAAAGTTAGAAGGTATCGCAGGACTCTCTGCCAAAAATCGCGAGGCTTTCGTCTCCACCCTCCGTCTCAACTACGGAACCGAGATGGTTTTGGCCAAACTAGCCAACTACGGCATTCCCAACAAACTAGCCTTTCAGATTCAAGACTTTTACAAGGAAGAAACCCTTGATGTGGTTGAAAATTATCCCTACCAACTGGTTGAGGATATCAAGGGCTTGGGCTTTACTATTGCTGACCAACTAGCGGAGGAACTTGGCATCGAAAGTCAGGCTCCTGAACGCTTCCGTGCCGGTCTAGTTCACAGTCTTTTTCAGGCCTGTATGGAAACAGGGGATACCTATGTTGAAGCACGAGATTTGCTAGAACAAACCCTTACTCTCCTTGAGTCTTCCCGTCCCGTGGAACTGGACCCCAGCCAAGTGGCCCAAGAACTCTCCTACCTAATCGAAGAAGACAAGGTTCAGCAAATTGATACCAAAATCTTTGATAATAGCCTCTTTTTCGCTGAGGAAGGCATCCGCAGTCACTTGGTTCGTATCCTTGAAAAAGGAAAACAGAAGAGCCAAGATTTAGAAACTATTCAAAAACATATCACTACTGTCGAGCAAGAACTAGGGATTGAGTATGATAGCATTCAAAAACAAGCTATCTGCGACGCTATCCAGAGCAAGGTCTTTATCCTGACAGGTGGGCCCGGTACTGGTAAGACAACTGTTATCAATGGGATCATCGCTGTTTACGCCCTTTTAGAAGGACTTGACCTCAGGAAAAAAAGCAACCTGCCAATTCTTCTTGCCGCTCCAACTGGACGAGCAGCTCGACGCATGAACGAATTAACAGGCTTGCCTAGCGCGACCATACACCGCCACTTAGGAATGACAGGCGACGATGATACCAGTCATCTGGAAGATTATCTAGATGCTGACTTTATTATCGTGGATGAATTCTCCATGGTGGACACTTGGCTGGCCAACCAACTCTTCTCCAACATCTCTTCTAACAGTAAAATCCTCATCGTGGGCGACAGCGATCAGCTACCGTCTGTCAGTCCCGGTCAAGTTCTAGCTGATCTGCTTCATATTTCCTTGATTCCTCAGACTCGCTTGGAAAAAATTTACCGACAAAGCGAAGAATCAACCATCGTCACCCTAGCTAGTCAAATTCGACAGGGCATCTTGCCGGCTGATTTCACCCAGAAAAAAGCAGACCGTTCCTACTTTGAAATTGCTAGTGGCCATATTCCAGCTACGATTGAAAAAATCTTAGGCGCTGCCCTCAGAAGTGGTATTCCTGCCCGTGATATCCAAGTTCTGGCTCCCATGTACAGAGGGACGGCAGGGATTGATGCCATCAACCAGCTCATGCAAGACCTCCTTAACCCACCACAAAAAGACCAACTTAGTTTTGAAGCTCCCCAGTGCCATTATCGTAAGGGCGACAAGGTCATTCACCTGGTCAATGATGCTGAAATTAATGTCTTTAATGGAGATTTAGGAGCCATCACAGACCTGATTCCTGGTAAATACACCGAGTCGAAACAAGACGAGATTGTCATTGATTTTGACGGCAACGAAGTCTCTTACCCACGTAACGAATGGTACAAGATTCGCTTGGCATATGCCATGAGTATCCATAAATCGCAGGGAAGTGAGTTCCCTGTTGTTATCCTACCTATCACCAGTGCTAGCAGGCGTATGCTGGAGCGCAATCTCATCTACACAGCCATTACACGCGCCAAAAGCAAGCTTATCTTACTAGGCGAATTACAGGCCTTCGACTATGCTACCCAACATATCGGAACTGCCCGAAAAACCTATCTGATTGAACGTTTCAGTGATTTATTGGAGAATGTTGAAGAAAAGCAACAATCTATCTCTGAAACTGCCACATCAAGTGACTCTGAACAATCCTACATCCTGACAGAAGAAAACTGGGACAGCATCCCAGCCATGATTGGGATTACAGAGGCAGACCTCAAAGAGATTTTTGGAAAATAGTGCATAAGAAAACCCACCAATTCAGGTGGGATTTTTGTTTATTAATACTCAATGAAAATCAAAGAGCAAACTAGGAAGCTAGCCACAAGCTGTACTTGAGTACGGTAAGGCGACGCTGACGTGGTTTGAATTTGATTTTCGAAGAGTATAAGATTATTTAACTGTTGCTGTGCTTGTAATCAATTCAACAGCTTTTTTAATTGTGATGTCGTGTTTCAACATATCAGCTGAAAGCAAGCTTTGTACTTGAGCAACTTCCATGTTGTAGTCTGCTGCCAATTGCTCAACTTCTTTTTGGATTTCTTCTTCTGAAGCATCAAATCCTTCAGCTTTGGCAACTGCTTCGATAACAAGGTTAGTCTTAGTACGTGACTCAGCTTCTCCCTCGTATTGTTTGTGAAGATCTTCTTGAGTAGTTCCAGTGATTTGGAAGTACATGTCAGGGTTGATACCTTGACGTTGCAAGTTTCCAAGGAATTCATTAACTGAACGGTGAACTTCTTCGTGGATCATTTCTTCTGGAAGTTCTACGATTTCAGCGTTTTCTACAGCTTTATCGATTGCTGCTCCTTCAACTGCATCTTTGTATGCTTCTTCTTTAGCAGCAGCCAATTCTTTGCGGTATTTTTCTTTCAATTCAGCAAGTGTTTCAACTTCTTCATCGATGTCTTTTGCAAGCTCATCGTCAAGAGCTGGAACTTCTTTAGCTTTTACTTCGTGGATAGTTGTCACGAATTTAGCTTCTTTACCTGCAAGATCTTCTGCTTGGTAGTCTTCTGGGAATGTTACGATAACATCAACAGTTTCGCCAGCTGAGTGACCTACCAATTGGTCTTCGAAACCAGGGATGAATTGACCTGAACCAAGTCCAAGTGAGAAGTTTTCACCTTTTCCGCCGTCAAATTCAACACCATCGATAGAACCAACAAAGTCGATGACAACAGTGTCGCCGTTTTCAGCAGCAGCTTCCTTGATAACCAATTCAGCCAAGTTGTTGCGTTCGCGTTCGATACGTTCTTCAACGTCAGCATCAGTTACTTCTTTTTCTACATCAACTGATACTTCAAGGTTTTTGTAGTCACCCAATTTTACTTCAGGTTTTGTAACAACTTCAGCAGTGATAACCCAGTCTTGACCTTTTTCCATTGAAGTTACGTCAATTTTTGGTTGAGCAACGACTTCAAGACCAGCTTCTTTTACAGCTGCTTCATAAGCATTTGGCAAAAGAGCGTTCATAACGTCTTGGTAAAGTGACTCTTCACCAAATTTTTTGTCGAAGATAGGGCGTGGAAGGTGACCTTTACGGAAACCTGGAACATTAAGAGATTTCTTCACTGAGTTGAAGACACGGTCCAATTCTGGTTTGATTTGGTCTTGAGAGATAGTGAAAGTCAAGACACCACGGTTTGTTTCTTTGTTTTCAAATGATACAGACATTCTGTCATTTCTCCTTAAAATTTTTTAAACACAGTCTATTATAACATAAATGGGCGACTTTTTTCAAGTAACGAATGCTCTTTTCAATCACGCTAGAGGTACTTGCTTGCTTCTTTGATACTAAGGTCAGCCATTCTTTCCTTGTTTTTCTCAATGAAGCCTGCTACCCAAGTTGGATTGGTTTTGGAGTAGTCTCTTAGAGCCCAGCCAATGACTTTATTGATAAAGAATTCTGTTTGGTTCAAATTATGAAGCAGAATCTTTTCCATTAATTGAACATTGGTCTTCTCTTTTCTTAACAACTGGTGGTCAATAGCGACACGTCTCAGCCAGATATTATCTGATAGGCTCCATTTTAAGATTATTTCTTCTAGTTCAGGGTGGTCATACACCAAACTCCCTACTACTCGATCTAGGATATCTACGGTATCCCACCAGGATTTTGTGACGACTAACCGCTCAAGCTTAGGTAAATCGTTCTCCGTTAGATAAGACTGCATTGCTTTCAAATAATTAGCAGCCACATATTGGTATTCTCTAGGCTCCTTTCTCCAGCAAGTATCTACAAAATTCCAGTCGATAATCTTTGTTTTTTTCGCTTTTGGAAAGTATTTTTTATAGAGTGCATTTCTTTCAGGAGCCGCAACGCCTAGGAAGAAAAATTGATGGCGCATATAGGCTTCCATGGGCCCTGCATTTTTTGAATCTCTTGCTGCTTCTAGCTCAACAAGTAAATCTGTTAGACTCATCTAAAACTCCTCATGCCCCACCAAGTGGTGCTGAAAGGCATAGACTGCAGCCTGGGTACGATCGCTGACTTCAAGTTTGGCGAGAATGTTGGACACGTGGGTCTTGACCGTCTTGAGAGAGATAAAAAGTTCGTCTGCGATACGCTGATTTTCGTAGCCCTTGGCGATGAGTTGGAGAACATCTCGCTCACGCGCAGTCAAGTCCTCATGTAGTTCTATGTGATTGCGGTGGTACTCGACCTTCTTGCTGACCTCTTGCTCAATGGCCAACTCGCCAGCAGCCACCTTACGGACGGCATGGAGTAGTTCGTCGGCACTAGAAGTCTTGAGCATATAGCCACGAGCACCTGCATCTAAGACGGGCATGATTTTTTCATTGTCCAAGTACGAAGTCACAATCAAAATCTTGGCTTCAGGCCATTCTTTAAGGATGGCCAAGGTCGCGTCAATCCCATTTATCTCAGGCATAACAATATCCATGACAATGACATCTGGACGCAATTCCAAGGCCAAGTCAATACCTTGAGACCCGTTTGCCGCCTCGCCCACAACTTCTACATCGTCTTGGAGGTCAAAGTAGCTTTTCAAGCCCAATCGGACCATTTCGTGGTCATCTACTAGTAAAATTTTCATCTTTACTCCTTTATCATTCCTTATCAATCAGGGGAATACGGATATCAACTGCCAACCCTTGCTTGGGTGCTGTCAATAACTGAACCGTCCCTGCCATATCTTCAACCCGCTCCTTGATATTGCGTAGTCCATAACTCAAGTCATCTAAACTCCCTAACTGAAAACCAATTCCATTGTCCACCACCTTCAGTTGCAATTCAAGATCCGTCTGATAGAGGTAGACATCCAGACAAGATGCCTGGGCATGGCGGAGGGTATTGCTGATTAACTCTTGCAGGATACGGAAGATATGTTCTTCAATCTTCTTGGGCAATTTCGTCACATTTTGCTTGAAACTAACCTTGAGATCACTCTTGTCCTCAAGCTCTTTTAGGAGAATTTGGATTCCTTCAACCAGACTCTTCTGCTCCAGCTCAACCGGTCGCAAATGCAAGAGCAAGACCCGCAAATCCTTCTGGGCTGTTTCTAAAATAGCTGTGACACTCTGCAACTGGGTCTGCATCTTTTCTCTATCCAATTTCAAAGCCTGCTGACTGATACCCGATAAAATCATGTGGGCCGCAAACAACTCCTGACTGACTGTATCGTGCAAATCCCGAGCAATCCGCTTCCGTTCCTTCTCGATGATTTCCTCTTCCTGAGCAAGGCTGTGATTTTCAGCCTTTTGAAGAGCTTCTGTCAAAAGGTTAAGTTTACCTGACAAGGACTTGAAACTGGCATCCAAATCTGGATCTGCAACCTGAACCACTTCTTGCCCTGCCAACAAACGCTTGAGATTAGCCTGCATTTTTCTTAGAGAAAGCTCTTCAATACCTCGCCAAAACAGGGCTAAGAGACAGGTCATGGACACGCTGAATACCAACAACAAAAAGACAAATTTTTCTGTTTTTTCGACATCGTGCAGAAAGATAGACCAGTCAAAGTCAAGGATGTCCAGCAAGCTGTGGGAGAAAAATAATACAAACAAAATGGAGGTGAGAGCAATGATTACATAAGCTTGTTTTTTCATCCTCTGACCACCTCCACATCGCCAATCATAGTGGTCAAGAGAATCTTGACGCTCTTGTTACTCTTGAGATAATCTCTCGTTTCCTGATGATAGTGTTCATTGCGGAGAGCACGCTTGGGCTGATTGAAAAAAGTCAAATCTCCATAGAGACAGTTAACGCTGAGACTGACTTCCACATCTACAGGTACGATAATTTTGGTCGTTCCTACCATCTTTCTGAGGATAATGACATTATCGTGATTGGTTAGGATGACCCTCTCCAGATGAATAGTGTCCTTGCCCATGAGGCGAAAGAGATTGATATCATCAAACTGGCAAGTCTGGTAGCTTGAAAAATGATGGAGATTTCCAAACCAACGATTTTTCTCCTTCTTAACCGTTACCACCTCTTCAAAAACCAAATTGGTCTGCTCTTTTTCCTGGTTCATCATCGGATAAAGAAGAAAGAGGCTATAGATGACCGCAACAAAAATAGCTAGAATCACAAAAGGATTGAGCATGACGATGAAAAAGAAGAGAATGGTTGCCACTACTAAAAGAAGGTTATTGCCCTCTTTACCAGTGTAATAGCGAATCAAAAGCAAAAAGAGGAATAGAATCAGCAGAAAACGCGAAAAATGCTCTGATACCATCAAAATCAGAGCTCCCGTCAACAGACAGGCTTCGATAAATAAAAAGATTTTAAATTTTCTCATAGGTTCATCCTCTCCCTTCTATTTTATCACAATTCAAAAAAGTCACCTCGGTCTGAGGATGGAAAAAAGGCGGTGGTTACGCCTTTTTCATCTGTTCCTTTGCTTCTTTTAATTTTCCATAAAGAAGATAGTCTACTTTTTGCAAATCTGCTATGGTGACACAATTAAGGGCACACATGATCAAGCGTAGATCTGCTTTCCAGCCTTGGACAATGCCAATCACTTCTTCAACTGTGTAGGTTTCAACCAATTCCAGAACTGTTCGAGACAGTCCCACGGCTTTGGCACCAAAGACCAAGCACTTAATCATATCTAGCGGATTCCGAACGCCTCCACTGACCAAGAGTTCGACCTTGTCTTTCCAGTCTTGGGCATTGAGAAGGGCTTGCATAGTAGACTGACCCCATTGATTAAGATAGTCACGTTGGCCACTGCGGCGGTTTTCGATATAAGCAAAACTGGTACCACCACGACCTGACAGGTCAAAGGTTCGAACGCCCAATTCATAGGCTCTCTCGATGGTCTTGGCATCCATTCCAAAGCCCACTTCCTTGAGAACAATAGGGACAGGGATTTGCTGGCTATAGTCTGCTAGATTCGATTGCCAGCTTCTGAACTTCCTTTCTCCCTCAGGCATGAGCAATTCTTGCATAACATTGACATGCACTTGTAGGAGAAGAGGATTCATCTCTCCTACAGTCTGAAGACCTAATTCGACAGGCTTGTCCAATCCAATATTGGTTCCAAGAAGGAGATTTGGATGACTAGACTTGACAGAAAAAGAGTCATCTGTTGGATCTTTGAGAGCCGCACTATAAGATCCCGTCACAAACAAAATCCCACAGGCGTCCGCCACCTGAGCCAGCTTTTGATTGATTTCTTTACCTTTTTCACTCCCCCCTGTCATGGCATTGATATAAAAAGGAAAGTCCCACTTTCGACCAGCAAACTCTGTCGACAGATCGATTTCATCCAGGTCGTAAAGAGGCAAGGAAGAATGAATCAACTCCACCTCATCAAAGCTATTATAGGAACTTTTCTGCTCAAGGGCATAGCGGATGTGCTCATCCTTACGATTTGTCGTCATGTCCTATCCTTTCTTGGTATAAGAGCTCAATCCCTAGATCGGCCCAACGGTTTTTTAGGGTTTCAGTTGATTGCTCATCAAAACTCAAGGCAATACCACAATCACCACCACCAGCACCGCTACTCTTAGCAACAGCCTGCAAATCTTGACTGGCTTCTTTCAACTGTCTAAGCGAAGGCGTGTAAATATCTACGCTCAAGCCTTCTAAGAGCTTGCTTGCTACTTCTACTTGCTCGATAACTTTTTCAGCTTTCCCCTGCTCCAAGGCTTCTACCAAAGTAGCCACTGTTTCTTTTGAGGAACTTAAAAAACTCTGATTGATATTTTGCTTGATTTGCTGGACCATGTGACTCGATACAGCCACTTCCTTGGTCCATCCCACTAGAAAATCACATTCTAGAGTTGGTTTCACTTGTGAGATAGAAAAGCCCCACTCACGCTCTAAAACTGTCGCCAAATTTTCTTCTTCCAACCAAGCAGCCACCCTTCGGCGATCAAATGACTGGTAGAGAATCAAATCCTCTGCCACAATACAGGCAAGGTCCCCCATGGAGCCATTATCGCCTCGCTTGAGCAAGACAGCACTAGCCAGCTTGAACAAGAGCTCCTGATCCACTGAAAGATTATACAGAGCCAGTAAAGCCTTGACAACTAAGACAACGACGCTACCGCTAGAACCTAAACCAAACTTTTTCCCTTCTCGTTCCATTTTCCCTCGGATTTCCAAGGAAAAGGGTCGCAAGGTCTGCCCACGATCGGCGAGGAAGTCATTCATCAAAGCAATTGTTTCTTGAATCAAGCTATAGTCAGGATTTGGCGTCAAATCAACTGCGAAATCAAACATATCTGAGTAGATACGGTAACTATCAGAAAAAGCAATCTCGCCCTTCATATAGATGGGAATAGCCTTTATCAAGGCCAACTGTCCGGGCTCTAAAATAGCATATTCACCTGCCCAATAGAGCTTTCCGCAAGTTTTAACAGCAATCATCTTGACTCAAATCCTTTGTTTTTGACACAATCAAGCGATAACGCTGACCGAAGATTTCTGATAAATGCTCCAAGTCTTTCTCTTGACATAGGACCTTGACATTGGGACCTGCATCCATGGTAAAGTAGCAGGATTCTCCTTGCCCGCGAAGCTGACGGACAAAGTCCATTGCTTCATAGCTTGCATCGGTCAGATAAGAAAAGGCTGGTGATGCAGTTTTGGTCGTAGCGTGCATAGCAAGGGCATTTTTCTCCGTTAACTCCCCAACCTTGGCAAAGTCATTTTCCTTAAGGTAAACCAGCATATCCTGATAATCCTTCTCAGACTGACGGACCCAGTCATCAAAGGTCGTCGAAGTTTCCACACAAAGTTTCATCCCATCACGACTAGAGATTGGTTTTTTCTTGTCCTCTAGCACCAACATAATCATAGCTAGTTTCAAGTCTGTCTCTACAGGGTAGATTTCTCCACTATCCTTATCCCAAGCACCTAGTGGTCCATAAAAACTCCGAGAAGAAGAGCCTGATGCAAACTTAGCCTCCTGCGCCAACTGACTCCGATTCAAACCAAGCTTGAAATAAGCATTACAAGCCTTGACCAAGGCGGACAAACCGCTAGAACTTGAGGACAAGCCCGCTGCGGTCGGCATATTGTTTTGAGTGTCAATACGAACAAAACCCTCATCATCTGGACGATAACGGTCAATAATCTTGCTCATCTTGGCATGCTCCGCCTCACTCTGTAGCTGACCATTGATATAAAAGGCATCAGCTGTCGCATCCGTCGGTAGAGATGACAAAGTCGTCTCTGTGTACATATTTTCCAAAGTCAGAGAGATACTGCTAGTAGCAGGCACCATCTCTTTCTCTTTTTTCTTTCCCCAATATTTGATAATAGCAATATTTGCGTAAGAACGTACTGTTACAGGCTCTCTATCCATGTCTGAACAGCTCCTTTCTCTTCTAATCTTTCTGCTAGTTCTTGAGCTTGAGTCAAATTGGTTGCCAAGGCTATGATACAGCCTCCTAGCCCACCACCGCTCATCTTGGCACCCAGAGCACTATGGCTAAGAGCCGTTTCAACTAGAGAATCCGCCTCAGGGCTACTAACACCAATTTCTTTTAGATGTAAATGCGCTTGACTAAGGATTTGTCCCAGTCCTTCAGCATCTTTTTGTGAAATCGCTTCTTCTGCTTGCTGGGTCAATTCTCCCAGGGCATGCAAAAACTGCAGGGCATCCTTGCCCTTGTTTTGAACCACTTGGATGGCTTCACGAGTATGACCATAAACGCCCGTATCTGCAATCACCAAATATGCGGATAGATTCATCTCAAGCTCTGTAAATCCTACGTTCTTAATAAAGCGAATAGGCTGGTCACTGAGACAGGTCTTAGCATCCAAACCACTCGGATTCATATGGGCAATCATCTCAGCCCGATTGACCAAGATTTCTAGTACATCATGAGGCAGATCAGCCTGATAGTAGTCAAAAACCGCACGAATGGCCGCTATGCTGATAGCCGCTGACGAACCCATTCCCCGTTTTTCAGGGATAGCCGAGTCAATCTCACAGCGAATGCAGGCTTCTTTGATATCCAAATACTCCAGCGAAGCATAAACTGCCATGGACAAGGTATCCTCCTCATAGAGACGCCAAGGACTCGCTGCAGGAACTACCTTACAAGTTACCACCACCTCCAAAAGAGGCAGGGAAATGGCAGGATAACCGTAAACGACCGCATGCTCCCCTATTAAAATTATTTTACTATGTGCCTGACCGACACCCACTTTTTTTGTCATGTTTTCCTTTTAGCTAGACGGAAAGACCGTCTCATACTCAATGAAAATCAAAAGGCAAACTAGGAAGCTAGCCGCAGGCTGTACTTGAGTACGGTAAGGCGACGCTGACGTGGTTTGAATTTGATTTTCGAAGAGTATTATTTTTTCCTACAAGTATTTATTTTCTCCTATCTATTTTATTATATTTTCACAAAAAAAGCGATTGTTTCCATTCACAATCGCTCGATGCTAAAATAAAACTTTTAAGCAAACTAGAGAAAAAACTCAAGAAAGAAATGGATAAACTCAGTTGCATGATTACAACTGAGTTCTCCTAGTCTATTTTCTATTCTTGCATGGTGTAACCGACACCACGCACGGTTTTAATGTAGCTTTTTTGACCTTTTACATCAAGCTTGCTACGTAGATAACGGATATAGACATCCACGATATTTGTTTCGGTCGCACTTTCATACTTCCAAACACTTTCCAATAACTGCTCACGAGTCAGAACTTTCTTGCTTCCCATAAGAGTAGCCAAGAGGTCATACTCACGACGGGTCAGAGCAATCATCTCTTCGCCACGATAAACGGTATGATGTTCTACATCCATACGCAGATTGCGATAAGACGTTGGAACCTTCATCTGACTACAGTGTTGGTCGATAAAGTCCCGACCTCGGAAAATCGCTGAAATACGGGCCACCAAATTGTCAATAATAACCGGCTTATAGATGTAAGAAACGGCAAAGCGTTGGATTGCCTCAATCTGATCTTGCAATTCTTCGCGATGGTCCAAGACCATGATCACTGAGGCTGGCTTAGTCCGACTCAGCTTGTCTGCAAAATCCTGGGCTGTCATATCCCCCAGACGAGCATTCAATAAAATCAAGTCATAGTCTGTCTGAAGAGCCATGGAGAGGGCCTTTTGCCCCTCCTCAACCTGATCAACTCGGTATTGCTCTTTTTGGAGTTCCAAACTTAAAAAATGAGCTAGATTTCGTTCTTTCTCAAGTAATAAAATCCGTTTCCCCATGGCAGACCTACTTATTTTTCGTCATACCAAGAGTAGTGGAATGTTCCTTCTTTGTCTTTACGTTGGTAAGTGTGGGCACCAAAGTAGTCACGTTGCGCTTGGATCAAGTTAGCTGGAAGGTCAGCTGAACGGTAGCTATCAAAGTAAGTAATAGCTGCTGAGAAAGTTGGCACTGGCACACCAGCTTGAACCGCAAGAGCTACGATATCACGCACTGCTTGTTGGTACTTAGCAGTAACATCCAAGAAGTACTCATCCAAAAGAAGGTTGGCAAGATCTGCATCACGGTTGTAAGCATCTGTAATCTTTTGCAAGAAACGAGAACGGATGATACAGCCATCACGCCAGATAGATGCGATGTCTGCAAATGGCAAGTTCCAGTTATTTTCTTTAGAAGCTACACGCAATTGAGCAAAACCTTGTGCGTATGAAATGATTTTTGAGAAGTAAAGGGCTTGACGGATCTTTTCAATCAACTCAGCCTTGTCTCCTTCAAATTTGAAGGCAGCTGGTTTTGGAAGAACCTTGCTAGCATGTACACGTTCTTCTTTGTAAGTTGAAATGTAACGTGCAAATACTGACTCAGTGATGAGTGACAATGGCACACCAAGGTCAAGTGATGATTGACTAGTCCATTTACCAGTTCCCTTGTTACCTGCGGCATCAAGGATGTAGTCTACGATTGGTCCATCTTGACCTTCATCGTCTTTACGGCTCAAGATATCAGCTGTGATTTCGATCAAGTAGCTGTCCAATTCACCCTTGTTCCACTCAGTAAAGATTTCAGCCATATCTTCTGCTGAAAGGCCTAGCAAGTGTTGCATCAAGTCATAACTTTCTGCGATCAATTGCATATCACCATACTCGATACCGTTGTGGACCATCTTCACATAGTGACCAGCTCCATCAGGACCGATATAAGTCACACATGGTTTGCCATCTTCTGGTGCTTTAGCTGAGATTTCTTCAAGAACATCCGCAACCAATTCGTAGGCCTCTTTTTGTCCACCAGGCATGATAGAAGGACCTTCTAGGGCACCTTTTTCACCACCAGAAACCCCAGTACCGATAAAGTTGATACCTGAGTTTGCCAATTCTTCATTACGACGGATTGTATCTTTGTAGAAAGTGTTTCCTCCGTCGATCAAGATATCACCCTTGTCAAGGTGTGGAAGAAGGGCTTGAATTGTAGCATCTGTACCAGGTCCAGCTTGAACCATGAGCATGATACGACGAGGTTTTTCGATTGAGTTTACAAAACTTTCAACGTCATAGCTTGGTACAAAGTTCTTTTCAGGATGGCAAGCAATTACATCTTCAGTTTTTTCTTTACTACGGTTGTAAATAGCAACTGTGTAACCACGAGATTCAATATTAAGGGCAAGGTTACGACCCATTACGGCCATACCAACGACACCAAAGTTAGCTTTTGTCATTTGACACTCCTCTTGTTTAATTTGTTTTATTTTATCATTTTTACTTTTGAAAAGAAAGAATTTTGTAACGACTGCTTAGTAGTCCAAGTCATCCGCATGTCCAGAACCATTTCCAACAAAGTATCCTGTCTTACAGTTAAGGGTAAAGAGATAGGTTCCATCTGGCTTGTAGAGGTTGTAATAACCATTGCCATTAACGATATTGACACGTTCGAGGATGTATTGGTTGCCAGTGATATAACCACGTGAACGTGAAGTCTCTAGAATTTGTTCTAAGACACCATCCGCGAAATCCCAGGCAGAATTATTGCTATCATCAATAGCAGACTGGTTATAAGAAACACGACTCGCACTTCTTTGAACAGCAACTCCTGCACTTGATACACCCATATTGACTTCACTGCGGGTACTTCTAGTTTCAGTTGATGCAGTATTTGAACTACTTGGGCTTGTTTCACTAGCAGTATTTTGATTTGCTTGACTAGAGCTTGCGCTGCTAGATTCAGTTGAACTTGCGCTTGAACTTGAAGCACTTGTTTGTTGGCTCTTACCTAGACTAATCGCCTTATCTAGCAATTTATCTAGCTCCGTATTTCCAGTTTTAATATCTATAAATTTAGCATCAGATTTAGCTTTTGCATTGGTATCCAAGACACCATCTACAATAGCTGGCTTCTCAAATTGAGCATTGACATCTTGAATGGCCTTGATTTGCGTTGCTAGACTATCATACTTAGATTTGGCAAGCGTATATTCACGACTACCTTCTAGCTTATCAAGCAAGGTCTTTAGTTGGCTCAGTTTATCAAACTGGCTATTTTTCAAAGCCGTTTTATTACTATCTGTGTAGAAGGCATCATATAAATTATTAAATTCTTCAACTTCTGCCTGTGTGTTTGTGGTTGATTGAGAAGTCTGGATTTCCTTGGTCGAACGAGCCACTTGACGATAAACATAATAACCTGTTCCAAGGATAAGAACCGCTAAGGCTGCTAGAATCCCATAACCCACCCATTTCTTCTTGCTTTTTCCATCTTCACTATCCGTAGCTCGAGAACGTGTGAGAGCCTCTTCCGCTCCAACTAATGGTACCTCTTCCGTCTTAAATTCTTCGACAAGAGGAGCTTCTGAAACTCGTGTTAATTCTAAATCATCAAACTGACCCAATTCATCTTCTGGAGCTGGAGAAGTTACTCCTGTTTCCTCACGAAGCTCTTGAAGCAAATTATCCAGAGTCTGAGTCTCCTCTACCTCTTCTTTTTCAACTAATTCATCTTTGCTAAACTGACGCGTTTCAAACTTATCTGCCTCAATTTCATCTTTATGTTGCTTCACATACTTGTCCAAGATAGAATCTCCAGGCAATACACCTGCTTCCACCTCTTCATTTTTTCGCATAGCTTCTCCAACTGTTAGCTCTTTGGCATCATCAAAATCAAATTGCGCTTCTTTATGTTCTGTTTTATGACGATTCCGTCTTTTCTTACTCATGAGTTTTTCCTTTCTACTTTACTTCCTGACGTTTAACACGCTGACCGAAATATTGATACAAATCAACTTTTAAGGTTCCATTGTACAACTTACGCTTCTTATCCGCTTGACTACCGTACTTGAGCTCAAAGGCTTCATCGCTAGTTAGGATAAACTTACTCCAGGTTTTCAGAGGAGCAAATACTTGACCCATCTCAGCATAAAGCTTGGTAACCCCTGCATCATCTGACAAGCGTTCACCATAAGGTGGGTTAGAGATAATCACTCCATTGATTTTATCAGAACGCAAATCCTGCACGCGCATCTGCTTAAAGGTAATATCTCCTGCAACCCCTGCTGCCTGAGCATTGGCCTTAGCAATTTCCACCATGCGAGCATCGATATCACAGCCCATGATATCCAGTTCCAGCTCACGATCCACTTTCTTAGCTGCTTCAGTACGAACTTCTTGGATCAAGCGATCGCTAATCCAGTTCCATTCCTCAAAAGCAAAGGAGCGACGAAGACCAGGAGCCATCTTTCTAGCAATCATAACTGCCTCGATACAGAAAGTTCCTGAACCACAGGTCGGATCAATCAAGGGCTTGTCTGGATACCAGTTAGAGAGTTGTAAAATGGCTGCCGCCATGTTTTCCTTGATAGGAGCCCCACCTTTTTCGGTACGATAGCCACGTTTAAAGAGGCTAGTCCCTGTCGTATCAATCATGACAGTTACTACATCTTTGAGAATAGAAACCTCAATCTTAAACTCTGGACCATTCTCCATCAGAGGAACACCTTCTGGGCGGGCGTAGTGTTTCTGCAATTTCTTGACAACGGCCTTCTTTGAAATAGCCTGAACACTGGGTTCATTGTGTAGTTTAGATTTCACACATTTGGCTTTTGAAATCGGAAAACGAGCTCCAAGTGGTAAATAATTTTCCCAATCTAGAGCAAAAACTCCCTGAAACAGCTCTTCAAAAGTCTTAGCTGGGAAAGTTCCTACGATAATCTTGATACGGTCTGCCGCTCGAAGCCAGAGGTTGGTTTCGATGATGGCTTTCGCATCTCCTTGAAAACGAACACGTCCGTTTTCAACTTGACAATCGTAGCCCAACTCTCGCACTTCACGACCAACGACAGCCTCAAGACCAGCTGCAGCAGTAGCGATTAAATTAAATTCTTTTTTCATTTTCAGTCTTATAAGACCTTTCTGTATGTCCACTTTAAAAAATGAGGTTGAGAAAGTTTTCTCAGCCCCAACCTATATGCAATTTTCTATAAGCCATGTTTTGTTCCAGAAGTGACTAGGACCACTTCCTTCGATAATCATCTGTCTACCACTAACAACTTACAGCTGATAGCAGTCAGAGTACTACGTTCGTTTCCGTGTACTCCATGCCCCGACCGAAATTTGGGTTGCTAGCTTGAGGGGTTTACCGCGTTCCACTCTCTCTGTTTCCAGAAAGACTCCGTCACTGTGGCACTTTCAAGCCTACTCTGGCCTATCCAAGGACTTAGCCATTTCGACTGCCGTAACGATCTCTCGTCCCTAGGCTTATGGATTCGCCTAGCACAAACACTACAGGCATCACAGCCTGTGCTAGCATGGACTTTCCTCATGAAAAGAAATTCTCCTCACGCGATTATCCAAAAATTGCACTTTTCAAATACACTCTTATAAATCAGAGTTATCCAAAATTTGTTTACCAAATACTTCTTTCTCAAGACGATTTAGACGTTTTAAAATATCAAAATTCGTCATAGAAGTCGTTGCTGTCATTTCAAGTGGTTCTGCTTGAACCGGTGCAGATTCAGGTTTGCGAGACAATTCTTCCTTCAACTCTGCAATTTCTTGACGGAGAGACTTGACTAAGGCAGCATAAGTTTCATAGTCCTTGATGACATCGTCCAAAAATTCATCAACTTCAACCTTACTATATCCACGGACTTCACGTCCAAACTCTTGCTCAAAAATATCTTTCGCTGAAAAAATAATACTTGCCATCTCTCTCTCCATTCTCGGTTTCTAATAGTATTATTATATAAAAAAAGGCAAACAAAAATCAAGGTCAAAGCCTTACTTTTCAGAAAAATTTTCTACTAGCTCATTTAAGTCTTCAAAGGTTAGCCTTTTTATGCGATAACCTTCCTGATTTTTCATCAAATTGTCTATAAATTTTAATTTAGTCTCATTTTCTGGGTCATAGAAAAAATAAGCTAAATCAGTATTTTCCAGTAAAAATCGTTGGTAGTCTCGTAGTTGCCCCATATGTTCATATTTAGGATAGGCATATTTGACAAAATCGACCTGCTTAAATTGGCTAAGTTTAAGCTGATTCGCTTCATTCCAATTTTCCCCGTGTGTTTCAAAATCAAAAATGGTCGCTAGGCTGAAATCATATTCTTCTTTCATTTCATTTGCGACATCCAGCACCCAAGATTCAAATCCCAAGTTTCCTGTAAAGACCAGCCATTTAATCCCTTCTTCTGCTAAACTTTCTAAATCACGGCGAATGGCTTTCTTTATAATTTTTAACCTGATATCTTTTTCATTAAACAAACCCAAGTCAAAATTAGAATATCCCATAATTAAAGCTGTAGTCATTTTTACACCTTTCTTTCTATTTTTATGGTATAATAGAGTGATGTTATTGTACCAATAAGGAGAAATATGGTCAACTATCCTCATAAAATTTCATCAAAAAAAAGCCAAACATCCATTTCTCAACCAAAAAATTTCGCAAATCGAGGAATGACTTTTGAAAAGATGATTAACGCTACCAACGACTACTATCTGACGCATGGCATGGCAGTTATCCATAAAAAGCCAACGCCTGTCCAGATCGTTCGAGTAGACTATCCTCAACGTAGTCGAGCCAAAATTGTAGAAGCCTATTTTAGACAAGCTTCTACAACCGATTACTCTGGCGTATATAGAGGACATTACATTGACTTTGAAGCCAAGGAAACGCGACAAAAAAATGCTATCCCAATGAAGAACTTCCATCTTCACCAGATTCAACATATGGAACAAGTTCTAGAACAGCAGGGCATTTGCTTCGTACTGCTTCATTTTTCTTCTCGACAAGAAACTTATTTGTTGCCGGCACTTGATTTGATTCGCTTTTATCATCAAGATAAGGGCCAAAAATCAATGCCACTTGGATATATCAAAGAATACGGATATTTAGTAAAGCAAGGAGCTTTCCCTCAAATTCCCTATCTCGATATTATCAAAGAACATTTACTAGGTGGTAAAACAAGATGAATAAACAAACCATTCTGCGATTCTTAAAGTATATTGGAATTACATTTCTTACCTTATTTATCGCATTATTTCTATTAGGTGGAGGTGTCTTCCTCTACTTTGTTAGCAAGGCTCCAGCCTTATCTGAAAGTAAATTAGTTGCGACAACCTCTAGCAAGATTTATGACAACAAAAACGAACTGATTGCTGACCTTGGATCTGAACGTCGCGTAAATGCTCAATCAAATGAAATTCCTACTGACTTAGTCAAGGCAATTGTGTCTATCGAAGACCACCGTTTCTTTGACCATAGAGGTGTTGATACCATTCGTATCATGGGGGCGACATTGAGAAACCTCCAAGGGAAAGGAGGGCTCCAAGGAGCTTCAACCTTGACTCAGCAATTGATTAAATTAACTTATTTCTCTACTTCAACTGCCGATCAAACCTTGTCACGTAAAGCCCAAGAAGCTTGGCTAGCCGTTCAATTAGAGCAAAAAGCAACCAAGCAAGAAATCCTGACCTACTACATAAACAAAGTCTACATGTCTAACGGTAACTATGGAATGCAAACCGCAGCCGAAAATTACTATGGAAAAGACTTGAAGGATTTAAGCTTGCCACAGTTAGCACTCCTAGCGGGAATGCCTCAAGCACCAAACCAATATGATCCATATTCCCACCCAGAAGCCGCTCTAGAGCGTCGGAACTTAGTACTTTCAGAAATGAAGGGACAGAAATATATCAGTGCAGAAGATTACGAAAAAGCTATTAATACTCCTATCACTGAAGGTCTACAAAGCTTGAAGTCAGCCAATAGTTACCCTGCCTATATGGACAACTACCTCAAAGAAGTAATCGACCAAGTCGAACAAGAAACGGGCTACAACCTTCTTACCACAGGTATGGAAGTCTATACTAATGTCGACAAAGATGTTCAACAGCGACTTTGGGATGTTTACAATACAGATGAGTACGTTGCTTATCCAGATGATGAACTTCAAGTAGCTTCCACTATTGTGGATGTAACAAATGGTAAAGTCATTGCTCAGTTAGGTGCCCGTCACCAATCAAGTAATGTATCTTTCGGAATCAACCAAGCCGTTGAAACCAACCGTGACTGGGGTTCTACTATGAAACCAATCACTGACTATGCTCCTGCTTTAGAATATGGAGTCTATGACTCTACTGCTTCTATTGTACATGATGTTCCTTATAACTATCCTGGTACTGATACTCCTGTCTACAACTGGGATCATGGCTACTTTGGAAATATTACAATTCAGTATGCACTCCAACAATCACGTAATGTTACAGCTGTTGAAACATTAAATAAGGTTGGTTTAGATCGAGCGAAAACCTTCCTAAATGGCTTAGGTATCGATTATCCAAGCATCCACTATGCAAACGCCATTTCAAGTAACACAACTGAATCCAACAAACAGTACGGTGCAAGTAGTGAAAAAATGGCTGCTGCTTATGCCGCCTTTGCTAATGGTGGTATTTACCACAAACCAATGTATATCAATAAAATCGTCTTCAGTGATGGTAGTGAAAAAGAATTTTCTGATGCTGGTAAACGAGCTATGAAAGAAACTACTGCCTATATGATGACCGAAATGATGAAAACTGTTTTAGCATACGGAACCGGACGTGGTGCTTACCTACCATGGCTTCCACAAGCAGGTAAGACAGGTACTTCTAACTATACTGACGACGAAATTGAAAAGTATATCAAGAACACTGGCTACGTAGCTCCAGATGAAATGTTTGTAGGTTATACTCGTAAGTATTCTATGGCTGTATGGACAGGATACTCAAATCGTTTAACTCCAATCGTTGGAGATGGTTTCCTAGTTGCTGCTAAGGTTTATCGCTCAATGATATCGTATCTATCGGAAGATGACCAACCTGGAGATTGGACGATGCCAGAGGGCTTGTATAGAAATGGAGAATTTGTCTTCCAAAATAGTGCCAAAAACACTTGGAATAATCAATCTACACAACAAACGCAAATAGTAGAGAACCCAAGTACAACAACAGCTGAAAGTTCAACTACACAGGCAAGTACGACAGTTGGTCAACAACCAAATAATGCTCCAGCAACTGATCCTAATCAAGGACAAGCTGGTCAGGCTGTTCAGCCAACACAACCAGTACAACCAACGCCACAGAATCCACAAGTTCAACAGCAACCACAACAGTGAGCTGAAAGAAAATCCTGAGAAGCAAAACTCAGGATTTTTTCTACAATAAAATACATTTCGTAATATCGAACATAGGATAGGCATCAATCTATTTTCTCGAAACCAAAAGAAGTTAGCTAGCAACTAACTTCTTTTTATCTTATTTCACATGTTTTGCAAGTTCTTCTTGCGCTTTTTTATTGGATTCTTCTTTTTCTTTCATCCATTTATCTTGAGCTTTTTGGTATTCATCCACAGTGACTGCCTTGTCTTGAAGTTCAAGATATTTGTATCGAAGCGGATCGCTTGTCCCCTTGTTACCTGCGAAAGCGAAAGGTAAAGTGAATGGTACCATCTTAGACAAGATTGGACGACCTGTACGAGATGTCGTTGGAATGACTAGGGCACTATCTGTCAACCATGCTTGAGCTTCGGCATACTTGTTATACCGTTTTGTAATATCTGTAGTTTCTTCCCCTGCTTCATTGACCATTTTATCATAATCATTGAGACCAACCTTCTTAGCCGCCTCATTGTCTTTTCCTGAATCAAATCCTAGATAAGTTCTCGTATTTTCCCCTACAGAAGGCTTGATGATGTCAAGATAAGTTGATGGATCTGAGAAGTCTGGTCCCCATCCAACGTTATCAGAAAGATCCCAATCCTCACCAGCAGCAGTTTGTGCAAATAAAGTAACATTCAATAGGTCATCTTTTTGTAATTGTTGAATATCAATAACCACATTATCAGATCCTAAAGTCGCTTCCAAGGATTGTTTCATAGATTGGACACGCTGAACTTTTGTAGTTGCTGTCTGATCAACAGGCATATCTAGGTGAATTGGGAACTGTACTCCTTCTGCCTGAAGAGCAGTCTTAGCCTTAGCAAATTCTGCTTTAGCTTTTTCAGGATTGTACAGACCGTCTTGAGCATCAGCAAGGTTGACATCCTTCCATTCATCCCCGTAAGTCACCAATTTTTCTTTGACCATGTCACCAAAGTTTTTTCCATCTGCTTGAACAAATGTTGGTGGAACAAAGATATTACGTAAGATTTTGCTTGCTCCAGTTTGTCCATTTAGCTGAGAAGCATAAGCTGTCCGGTCAAATCCAAAGGCAATAGCCTGACGGAAATCCTTGTTTAACAAAGCCTTTTTAGTTGAAGTTTTTTGTTCTTCACTAGTCTTAGAGGTATATTTATAGGACTGACGGTCAATGTTTGTTCCTACTACATAAGTCGTAGAGTCCTGTTGCGTATAGACAATGTTGTCCTTCATCTCTTTCTCAAGTTCTGCGAAACTTGCACTTGTTGGATAGAGACGAGCTGCTGAAAGGCTACCATCTTTAAAGTTTTCTGCAGGTTTACTAGTATCTTGACCATCCCAGAATGACAATTTAACTTTGTCAATATGGACATTGTCTTTATCCCAGTAATTAGGATTTTTTGCAAATTCAACAGTAGATTTGGTTACAATGGATTTCAACAAATAAGGACCATTATACAAGATACTGCTTGGATCTGTTGCTTTTGCAAAATCATCCCCTTTTGAGTTCAAAAACTCTTCATTGACTGGCGCTAAGACACCCATAGTTGTTTTAGAATTCCAAAAACTTTCAGGTTTGTTCAAAGTGTATTGGACTGTTTGATCATCAAGAGCTTTAATCCCAACTTGAGAGAAATCTTTATTTTCCCCTTTAGCGTATGCATCCAAACCTTTGATTGAATCCTGTACCAAGTATAGGGCTTCTGATTTCTTATCTGTCGCATATTTAAGACCTGTCACAAAGTCCTGAGCCTTAACAGGAGCATACTCTTCTCCCTCAGATGTGTACCACTTGGCATCCTGACGAATCTTATAAGTGTAAGTCAAGCCATCCTTAGAAACTGACCAATCCTCTGCCATTGAGGGAATAAGGTTCCCGTATTTATCATTTTCAAGTAATCCATCAATTACATTACTAGTAATGTCAGCAGTCGCTGCCTTACCAGTTGTTAAGTAGTTGAGATTATCTGGGTCTGTCTCGTAGGTAAATGCAAAAGTCTGCTCTCCTTTAGTAGCAGAACCACCAGAACAAGCCGCTAAGACACCTGTAGCTAATAAAGTGACTCCCGCAAGAGCCAATACTTTCCTTGTTTTCATAGTATTCTCCTTTGTTTTTCTATCCATTATAGACCCTTTTTAAAGTCCTGTCAATAGAATTTTCTGAATTTTCATTTTTAGTTGTTATTTTCTGACAAATATCGAATGTTATTTCATTTTTTAATCTCTTTTTAACTATAATAAAAGAGGGAATCCAGTAACTCCCTCATCCATCTATTTAAGTCATTTTTAGATTTATTAATTTAAAGCTTGCAATGCGGACAGAAGATAAGAACCCTCACGAATTTTTTGACCTACGGCCTTAGCATTTTTGACCAAATCCTGATACTCTTCTTGAGACAAATTGTCCAATACTTCTTCCAAGTCAAGTAAACTCTCAACACTAATTCCACACTCTTTTTCTAAGACGAAATTAGCCAAAGCAGATTGTTTCCAAACAATAATAGGAAAACCAGAAGCCAAATAAAGGGAAGCCTTGTGGGAATTATTGTATCTCAAATACTCACCATATACTCCGCTACAAGTTTTAGAACTATCACCATCCCAGACTAAACCAAAGCTTCCTTCTAACGCTGACGGTAGTTCATCTGGAAGAAATGAACCAAAATAGGTTTCATTTGATAGCTTTCTAGCCTCGTCAAAACCAACACCATAGAGGTTATATGCCGGTCTTTCAGGCAACTCATATAAGTAACCTGCTTTTTCTTGGGCCAAATTTCCAGCTACAATAATAGCCCCTTCCTTCGATAAATCTTCTTTGTCTTGATAATTCGGGATAAGATAGTCAAAAATGCCTAAACTAACTATTTTCTTCTCAGAAATTCCCTTCTCCACAAGCACTGATTTCATAACTGGATTATGAGCAATAAGACCATCAGCTTGTTTCAAAAGACTTGACTCTTGAAGATGAACACGGATTTTATGCTTCAAGGGTACTGTATCCAAATTAGCATAGCGCAAAACTTCTAAATCATGGATAATAAAGTGAACCTTAACTCCTTTACGCTGCATTCTTTTGACTAAATGAGTCGTAAAGAAACTATGATGAAGCATAGGAAATTGAATCAGTAGCTGATCCCCTTCCTTCAACTTAGAGATAGCTTTGGATAGGGCTTTAGCCTTATGTCGTTGAGCTCTAATAGTCCCCATTTGATACCAATCATCTACCATCAATAACAAAGGACTATAGCCCTCACGAACCACTATTTCTTCGACGTCATTTCGAGCCTTATTCCCTGCATTTCGTGCACCAGAATCCTTCAGAAATTCTTCTTTTAGATAATATTTCATCTATCAATTTTATCCTTCGTTATCTTATTTAAACTCTTCCTCTACAACATTTAGGGCACGTTCAATGACCACATGCATGTCGTAGTATTTATAATCGGCTAAACGTCCGCAGAAAATGACCTTATCATTCTGTGCTGCTTCTTCTTGATATTTAGCAAACATGGCATTGTTTCTCTCATCATTGATTGGATAATAAGGCTCATCTCCACGTTTCCAATCAGCTGGGTATTCACGAGTAATAACCGTTTTATCTTGTGTGCCGTACTCAAAATGTTTATGCTCAATAATACGAGTATAAGGAATCTCTCTCTCTGTGTAGTTCACAACAGCATTTCCTTGATAGTTTTCTTCATCTAGAACTTCATGCTCAAAACGAAGACTACGGTATTCTAACTCACCATGTTTATAGTCAAAGTATTGGTCAATCATCCCTGTAAAGACAACTTTTTCAGTAGAAGCTTCTAATTCCTGACGATTGGCAAAAAAGTCAACTCCAAGTTCTACTTCTACATCCTTCAGCATATTTTCGATGATAACGTTGTAACCCCCAATTGGAATTCCTTGGTAACGGTCATTAAAGTAGTTATTATCAAAAGTCAAACGAACTGGTAGACGTTTAATGATAAATGGAGGAAGTTCCGTTGCTGAGCGACCCCATTGCTTTTCAGTATAACCTTTGATTAACTTTTCATAGACATCTGGACCAATCAACTTGATAGCCTGTTCTTCCAAGTTTTTAGGTTCAACGTCCTTCATGTGAGCCGTTTGCTCAGCAATCTTATTTTTCACTTCTTGAGGAGTTTTTGTCCCCCACATAGCATAGAAAGTATTCATATTGAAAGGTAGATTATAAAGACTCCCCTTGTAATTAGCTACAGGCGAGTTGATATAGTTGTTAAATTCAGCAAACTGATTAACATAATTCCAAACTTTCTCATTAGAAGTATGGAAGATATGAGCACCATATTTATGAACATTAACACCTTCTACATTCTCACAATAGATATTCCCACCAATGTGATCACGCTTATCAATAACTTTTACTTTTTTTCCACGCTTGGTTGCTTCATAAGCAAAAATTGCTCCAGACAGACCAGCGCCAACGATTAGATAATCGTACATAATACACTCCTTTATTAGACTCGACACTTTTGTAGCATTGTAAAGTTATCCTCATTAACAATATCATGTAAAAATAGATTTTAAAATTTTTTTGAAAAATTAGTTAGAATAGTTCATTTGTATGAAGAAAAATAATTTTACAAATCACAAAATTTAATTTCATTAGTTCAACAACTCCGTTTTATCCAAAGGATTAAAATTATTCAACGACTTATTAACAAAAGTATTTTTTGTTAATAACAAAAACATGAATATATTGTAAGTAGGGACAAACCAAAAAGCTTCAATCATGCAGTTTAGAGCAACTAAAGATAATATTACTACATATAAGTATTGCCCCTGTTTATACTGTTCTCTCGAAATTACAACATACAGACATATAAGCAGCACAAGAGGTATAACACCATATGTAAATAACATTTGAACATACGATGAATCTACGTAGTTATAATCAATAACAGCCTCCGTTTTACCTCCTGATCCTTTAAATAATACGTCTCTAGTTCCAAATAGATGTACACCAAAAGTATTAAATGCATTTTTCCCTAAAGCTAATCTACCTGTAACTAATTTATTGATAGATACTAAAAATGGAGATCCCCAAGAGAAAATATAAGTCAAATACATCATTAGTGACGAACATAGAACTACAGAATAAGGTAAAATTGAATAAATCCTGAATTTCTTATCTTCATTAAAGTAGAAAAATATAAAAATAATTGTTGCTAAAATAATTGATAAGGCATTTAAACGTGCATCACAATATTTTATAATAAAGAAAGATAAAAGTACACCTATTAGGGATCTAATCCATATAAACTTATCTTTTAATAAATAAGAAAAAGCCAAGAAAATGTAGAAACAGTGGGATGCAAAATCTGTAGGATAAATAAATCCAAATGAATTCCGAATAACTCCTTCACGACTATATTGTAAATTGGGAACTTCACCTAAGAGAGATAAAAGAAATACACTTAGTACAAGAATGCCTGCTACAATGACATACGTTTTCAAAACTACTTTCATATCTACATTAACTAATAAGACCAGAAGAGCTGAATAAACAAGAAAATTAAGTTTTCCGGTCTGAAAAAATACTAAAATTCCTGATAATAATAGCAAAGAAGAAAATATTAGATATTTAAATGAAATACGTGTTGGAAACATAAAACGAAGACCTAATAACAAAACTACTAATAAAAGATAATTTGCTTTAGCTTGAAAAAAAGTTTTATCCAGCATTGTAGTAGAAATAGTATTAAAAAATATCACTACAGATACAACAATACTAACCAGTAGATTTTCAAATTTAATTTTTATCATATTATTTATTTGGTAAAGAATAATATAGAATGAACATAATTGATAATTTTTATATATTATTTAATATTTTTAAACTTTTAGTTCATCTACAATCTTCCATCCTTCCCTTTCTAGACTTTTTCAATCAACTAACTTAGCTAAAACAAATTCTTGCAAAAATAACTTTGATTATTTCTGTATAGATTATCATCATACTAATTATTTAACAGCTGCTCTTTTATCTCCTTTAAGCCAACTATTTTAAATATTAAAATTAGCAAACCATAAAGTATCGCCCCCACAATAGCACATACAACAACATTAACAATAGGTGTAAAAGTCAAAATTGACTTCAAAAATGAAAGGGTAACATACATAAGAATTGATGCTGAAAATATTTTAATAGTTGATTTAAAAATTGGTACATCTTTTAAATATTTTCTTGTAAAATACAATTGGATAACCCATACAAATACTTCTGTTAATACAGAAACAATCGCAGCCCCAATATATCCAAATTCAGGCAGTAAAAGTAAATTTAAACCAACACTAATAATTGCTGGAACCGTTGTTGAAATCAAAAATTCTTTGTTCTTATTATGAGGTATCAAAATTTGAATCCCCATAATGTTCGTCCAACCAATAAAAAACATCCTAAAAATCATGATTGCAATAGCATATCTTGCTTCTTGAAAGTCATTTCCTAAGAAAAATTTCACAAAGTCATTATTGATAATTAACATACCTGCAATAGTCGGAAAAATCACAAGATTGTATATCAAGAAAGATAATTGATTCATGCGATTCACAGACTTCTTATCCCCTGTTGATAAAAGATTCGAAACACGTGGTAGCATAACACTACCCAGTGAAGTTACCAAAGTAAGTAGGATATTTACCAACTTTAAAGATTGATCATAAATTCCAACATCTGTTGTTGATGCTAAAGCTCCAAGCATTGTCCTATTTAACGTAACATATAAAGATATCGCTATTTGAGGTAAAAACAGTAATATCACCGGTTTAAGATGTTTCTTGGCATAATTGAAGTCAAATTGTGGCTTACCTATAAATTCTAGAGCTGGCAGCCACATACTTAATTGTCCTAAAAATTCAAATATAGTTAATAAAAAGACATATAGATATAAATCATTCTGAGACTTTATGAACAAAAATATTGAAATAACACCTATGAGTTTGACAGTGATATTTCTAACAGTTATCTTTCTAAAATCTTCTAGTCCTTGAAAAAGCCAAGTAATATCTAATCCCCTAGATAATAGAGATAATACCAATATATATGCTACTGGATTTTGCATAAATGAAAATGAAAAGCACAGACCAATATATAGAAATATCGATATACAAGTCGCAGTAAACTGCAAGGTATAAATACCCCAAAAATTATTAGGGATATTATTTCTATGAGCTGAAATCTCTTTTGTCCCATAATTAGCTACTCCTAATGTTGCCAAAAAAATAAAGTAAGCAACAATCGAATTAAAATAGCCAAAAGTTCCTAAATCATTTGAACTGAAAACCCTTGTAACATACGGTGTTGTTATGAAAGGTAGTACAATGGTTAGTAATTGATAAGAGAGATTGTAAGCATAGTTTTTTAAAACCTTCATGACTATCTAACCCATTTTCCCTCTGACTTTTTTATACAATTTTGCAGATACGAGAAACAATATATATTTCAATTTATTTTTCCTTGTAACATTTGAATTCGGAATAACATCTTTGAAATATTGAATGTATTCTTTTCTAATTTTATTAACTTCAGCATACATATCTGAACTAAGCATAGCATGTACAATATGCAGACCATTAAAAACATAGCGAACATTCAAGGCTCTTCTCATATCCCTATCACCTGAATAGTCTCGTTCAACATAACTTCTATTCCATTCCATTGCCTTGTAAAAATCTAAGAGACGATCACTATACTTAGAATTTACAATACTTCCTGGTCTTCGATAGTATTTATAAAGATTTAGATCACTAACAGCAATATTTTCACAGAAAGCAATATGCTCATAAGCAAGAGCTAAATCTTCATACAACATCCCATTAGGATATGGAAACCTTAATAAAATTTCTTTCTTATATAGTTTACCACCTGAATGTGTCCCAACATAATTTCCATAAAACATTTGTTCTAAAGCTGTTCTACGATCTAATTTTCCAGAATATTTCTCTCTGAAATCTCCTAGGAAATCACTATTTTCATAGTTTCTAACTTCAATCACTGGAGTTGCTACAAGATCAACTCTATACTTATCTCTAAGTTCTACTAAATATTCAATGGCTCTATGGTCATAATAATCGTCTGAATCAATGAAAACAATCCAATCTGTTGAAGATTCTTTTACCCCAGTATTGCGGGCATTGGACAATCCCCCATTTTCAATATGCAGAACTTTTATTCTGTCATCTTCTCGAGCATATTGGTCACAAATTTCTCCAGAACTATCCGTCGAACCATCATCTACTAAGATTATTTCAATATTTTTATATGTTTGTTGTCTTAGACTTTCTACACAATAACTCAAATAGTTCTCAACATTGTACACTGGTACAACAATAGAAATCTGATCCATTATGATAATCCTTCCAAAATGATATCAACAATACGCTCACAAGCTTTTCCATCTCCATATGGATTACTTGCTTTACTCATCTTGCTGTACTCTGTTTCATCTTCTAAAAGCAGTTTGAAATTAGTATAAATATTTTCTTCTTCTGTTCCTACTAATTTCAAGGTTCCTGCAGCAATCCCCTCTGGACGTTCTGTTGTATCACGCATTACCAATACTGGTTTACCTAAAGAAGGTGCTTCTTCTTGTACACCACCCGAATCTGTTAAAATCATGTAGCTTTGATTCATAAAATTATGGAAATCAATGACTTCTAGAGGTTCAATGATTTTCATACGTTCATTGTCGCCAAACACCTTACTTGCTAACTCACGAACCTTAGGATTCTTATGAATAGGATATACGACTTTAACTTCTTCAAATTCATTCAGGATACGATTAACTGCGTTAAACATATTTTCCATGGGTTGACCAAGATTTTCACGTCGATGAGCTGTCAACATGATGAGTTTACTATCCTTAGCCCACTCTAAAATAGGATGGTCATAATGATCTTGAACGGTTGTCTTCAAGGCATCAATAACAGTATTTCCAGTAACATAAATATTTTCTCTTCCCTCTTTTAAAAGATTCTCTTTAGCCACTTCTGTGGGAGCAAAATTGAAATCTGCAATAATTGAAGTGGTCTGACGATTAAATTCTTCAGGAAATGGGCTTTGAAGATTATAAGTTCTCAATCCTGCCTCTACATGTCCAACTTTAATTCCCATGTAAAATGCAGCTAAAGCTGTCGCAAAAGTGGTTGTAGTATCCCCATGAACAAGAACAATATCTGGTTTTTCCTGCTCTAAAACTGCTTGAATTTTATCTAAAATACTTGTCGTGATTGTAAATAGTGTTTGATTTGCCTTCATAATTCCTAAATCATAATCAGGAACAACTTTAAAGACATCTAAAACTTGCTCTAACATTTCTTTATGTTGACCAGTTACACATACAAGTGTTTTGATTGAATCATTTTTCTTCAGTTCATTCACTAAGGGACACATTTTTATTGCTTCTGGACGCGTCCCAAAAACTAACATTACTTTTTTCATTTCGAATCCCCCATTAGTTTTTGATAAAATTTACGATAATTCTCTAAAAATAAAGGATAACTAAACTTCTCTTCATAATCTTTTTTAGCTTGATGAGCTAACCTAGTTCTAAGAGTTGAGTCAGTCGCCAGACTCTCAATAGCAGAAGCTAAGGCCCTAGCATCTTTAGCAGGAACCAAGATCCCATTTTCATTTGTAACAACTTCGTTTAATCCCGGTATATCCGTGGCAACTAAGGTTTTGCTATTCATAAATGCCTCAATGGCAACTAGGCCAAATCCTTCAAATACTGAAGGCAAAACACAAAAATCAAAACTATTGATACATTCTACTATATCCTTGCGATATCCTAAAAAAGATACTTTATCTTCCAGATTTAGTTCTTTAACCTTGTTTTCTAGTTCGGCTCTAAGCTCTCCATCCCCAACGATAAATAAACGAAGTTTTTCATCTGAAATCAAAGAAATCGCATCAAGCAGATAAGTCAAACCTTTTTGTTTAGATAATCTTGCAATACAGCCTAGCTTGATTCCATCAAACTTCATAATCTCATCAACTTGTCTATCTGACTGTTTCAAGATCACTCCGTTATAGATAACAGTGCTGTCTGTCACTCCCACATCATCTTTCAAATTTTTATTAACTGCTTGACCAACTGCAATACTATAGGCATTTTTCAGTGAAAATCTATATAAAGGCAACTTATCTTTAAAGACATTATGAGCAGTGTAAACATGGACTAGCTTGGGATTTATCAGTTTTAATAAACGAATATAAAAAGCTGCCATACGATGATGCGTATGAACCAGAGTAATCTTATTTGTCTTAATAATTTGATAAATAGTAAGAAGCAACTTCAAAACAGTAAGAGGATTTTTGCTGTCTATATCGTGAATTTTATGATGGATAATTCCTTGGGCATCTAATTTTGGTTCCCAAAGGCCTCCTGTAGAAGCAACATGTACACTATCAAATTCATCTTGCAAATCAGAACTCAACTGATACACGATTCTCTCAGCACCACCAATATCCATCGTTCGTGAAATATGTAAAATATTATTTTTTCGTTTTTCGTTTCTCATCTAAAACTCGCTTAATAAAGGTAACATTCCCTACAAAGTATCGTTTAAAGAGACGCTTTGGTTCATTAGCAACTCGGAATAACCACTCCAAGTTTGATTTTTGCATCCAAAGTGGAGCACGTTGAATGTGACCAGACAGTACGTCAAAGCTACCACCTACACCCATAAAAATAGAATTCACTCCATTATCCATAAATTTTTGGATGATGTATTCTTTTTTAGGTGAAGTAATTCCAACAAATACAAAGTCGGGATTCTTTTCACGAATATCTTCCTGAATATCTTGCTCATCTTCCTCAGAAAAATAACCATTACGATGTCCAACAACTCGTAGATTTGGATACTCTTCTTTGAAATTTTGTAACATATCTTGCAAAACTTCTTCTTTAGCACCAAAGAAATACACTGAATAAGATTTCTCATCGGCTAATTTTAATAATCTTTGCATTAAATCAATTCCAGCAACTCGTTCTGGAACTTGGTAGCCCAAAAATCGAGAGGCTAGAACGACTGATGCACCATCTGCATTGATGATTTCAGAATCATTAACTATCTTTTTAATGACTTCATCTGATTGACATTGGTTAATCTTATCAGCGTTTACGCCCATTAAATGAAGAGGGCGTTGTTCAATGACAAAATTCTCAACCGCCTGTACTGTTTCATCCATTGTTAAAGGGTCAATCCTGACCCCCATTAAATCAAAACTATTCAAATTAATCTCCCCATGTAGACTCGAAATGACCCTTACGTTCTGCTTCTTCGGGTAACTTCATGTAATCACCGTATATTTTTGTTAAATATTCATCTGGGTTTGCATGGCAACTGATTTCCAAGTTCTCAAACTCTAATAATTGTGGTTCACCGAATACTTCTTTTCTAGCAAGTTCACGTTCTCTGTAGGAACCTAATACATTACCTACTATTGAACTAGTTTCAAAATCATATTGTTTAATTAGATTTTGTAATTTGTTGTTAATAGCGGTTGTTTTTAGAAGTTTATTTAGTTTCAAAACTTTTGATATACTCACAATTGCATTTTCAAAACTTCCCCGATCTCTGTCATGTAAACGATCGATTACAGAAATTTTAGAAAGTGCTCGATAGAGTTTAATTTTGTTTGTATGAATAAAATAATAAAAACGATCATCTGGATAACCATCCAGAGGGAAAATATCTATGAATGGACTACATAGTTCATCTCCAAATGGAATTTGTAAAGATGTATCCATAATAGAGGTATTACCTAAATTATCATCGTGAAGCCTCAAGATAACATGTTCTGGAAGTTCCTTTTTACAAATAGATATAAATTTTTCATAATCTTTTCGAGGCATCCCTAAATCCATATCATCATCCCAAGGAATAAATCCTTTATGACGAATTGCTCCTAGCAATGTTCCTCCCAAAGCATAATATCTTAAATCATGTTTACTACAAATAGCAATATAACTTTTCAATAAAGATAATTCTCCTAGTTGAATTTCCCTCACTTTATTCATAATTTTACTTCGCTCCATCCCTCATAAATACAACTTTAACTGTTTTTAGTAGAATTTCAATATCTTTCCAAATTGTCCAATCGTCTATATAAGCTACATCTAATTTAACAACTTCATCAAAATTCTTAATCTCACTTCTACCACTAACTTGCCAAAGTCCAGTGATACCTGGTTTAAAACTCAATCGACGTTTTTGTTCAGGTGTGTATGTCTCATATTCATCAACTGTTGGCGGTCTTGTTCCAACTAGACTCATATCCCCTTTCAAAACATTCCAAAATTGAGGGAGTTCATCCAAGCTAGTTTTACGGATAAAGCGCCCAATGTTTGTGATGCGAGGATCATTATCCATCTTAAACATACCACCCTGCATAGTATTTTTCTCCAACAATTCTCTCTTTTTATCCTCAGCATCAATACACATTGATCTAAATTTATAAAAAGTAAAATGTCGACCGTTTTTTCCTATACGTGTCTGGGCAAAAATAGCAGGCCCACCATCTTTTCTAATAGCTGGAACTAGAACTATACTGACTAAGCCACAAATCATTAAACCAAAAATAGAACCAATAATATCTATGACACGCTTAGCAATGACATGACTATTTTTATAAAATTTCGTCGAAAAGGTAATGACATTTAGACCAGCCATCCCACGGATTTTCTTGTCACGCCCTAGATTATGGTCAAAAGCATTTAGATTAACTGTTACATCAATTCCCATCGTTTCAAAACGAGAAATAAATTCACCAATATCATATTCTTCACTAGGAAGATTGATAAACACTTCGTCCACAACTTCGTGAGTTGCAAAATTTAAAATATCTTCGACTGGTACGACTGTAATAGTATCATGTTGGAAATTAGGTTTATCTAATACACTAACTGCCACCAGTTCTCCAAAGAAATCACCAGCATCAAGTAATTTATCCATCACTTTCTCAACTCTAGATGTTGCTGTAATCAAGAATAGTTTTTTACTCCATTTCAAATTAGGAAATATCCGTTTCGAATAATACTTGATAAAAATATTGACTAGATACATTAGAATCGAGTGTAAGGTTAAGAAATACACCATGCCTCGTCTAGAGATGCTAAAGCGTTCTTCTAAAAAGAAATTGGAAAGACTAATTGCCAACGCAAAGAAAATGATATATTTTGTCAAGCGAACAAGCTCACGTAAATATCCTCTTTTAAAAAAATCTTGACCGAAATCACTAAAATAAAATACTATGTAGTGGAGAATATATAGGACAATCATTGTTGTTGAAAGAATATCTGTCTCTTTAACAAAACTAAGAAAATACCCCAGTAACACTACTATAAAACTCTGGATTACTGCCAGAGATATTTTTATCCCTTTCTCTTCCATAACTACTTCCTAGTTTATTTTTTACTTTTTCCCATAATTGCCATAAGCTCCATAAGCTCCATAACCACCATAAGCTCCGTATTTTTCAACTTCGGTGTTGAATTTATTTAGAACTACACCTAAAAAAGGAGTCCCTGTTTGTTCTAACTGTTCCTTCGCCTTTAAGACATCACGTCGTTTTGTCTCTCCAGCTGCCGTAACCAAGATAAAAGCATCACATTTTTGTGTAATGATAGCGGCGTCAATAACCATCCCAATCGGTGCAGTATCCACAATGACATAGTCAAAATACTTACGTAGGGTATCAATCATGGTATGGAAATTTTCACTCTGCAGGAGGGCCGTTGGATTAGGTGATGTCGGTCCTGCCTGAATAACAAATAGGTTATCAATATTGGTATCACAGAGACCATTTGAAAGATCAGTAGTCCCTGCCAAAAAGTCAGTCAATCCAGTAATTTTTTCTCTTGACTTGAAGACACCAGACATAACTGAATTACGGATATCCGCATCTACTAGTAATGTTTTATAGCCTGCACGTGCGAAAGCCCAGGCGATATTAGTTGAAGTTGTAGATTTCCCTTCACCAGGTTTGACAGATGAGATGGCAAGAACTTTCAAATTATCACCACTCAATTGAATATTGGTGCGCAAAGCATTATAGTGTTCTTCAGCTTTTTTAGCAAAATCTAAACGCTTTTGTGCGATTTCTAATGTTGGCATATTTTCTCCCTTACTTTAACTTATCCAAATCTGGAACAATTCCTAAAAGTGCGACATGCATGACTTCTTCGACATCTTCTGGTCGCTTGACACGATCATCCAATAATTCAAACAATAAGACTGAAACAACCATTACTGCACCACCTACTAGGAAAGCAAGCGCAGTATTTCGACGAATATTAGGTGAGGATGGAGTTAGTGCCGGTCTCGCTTCCTCTAGTGTTGTCACATCAGATACACGAGTTACAGAAATGATTTTTTCCGATGCAACCTCACGAAGAGCATTGGCGATACGGCTCGCTTCTTCTGGCTGTGCATCTTTTACAGCAATTGACACGATACGAGTATCTACAGGCACTGTTACCTGAATCTTCTTGCTTAATGCCTTAACTGTTTTCTCTAGTTTAAGATTTGAAATGACTTTCTCCAGTACATCTTGCGAAAGGATAATTTCCTTATAGTCTTTTACCAGGTAAGTACCAGCCTGCAAATCCTGGTTGGTCAAACCTGCTTTTTCTGATTGATTTCGATTAACCACATAAATACGTGTTGTACTAGAGTACTCAGGTGTTAGTACAAAACTGCTTACACCGAAAGCTAGGACAGCTGCTACAATCGCAGTCAAGATGATAGCGATTTTCTTCTTCCAAAGGATTTTAAATAATTGGACAATGTCAATTGCGATTTCTTTATTTTCTTTCATGTCAACTCCTAAATAATTTGATCAGCTAAGATGATGCGAGGATTTTCGATAAATAATTCTCTCGCCTTTCTATCACCGTATTGTTTTGAAACGATCTCATAAGCTTCTTTCATGTAAGGTGGTCTTTGGTCTAAATTGTGCATATCACTAGCAACAAAATGTACCAAGTCACGCTCTAGAAAATAGCGAGCTCGTTTCTTCATAAATTTATATTTATCTCCAAATAACTTTGGTTTTAAAATACTTGAGCTATTGATTTGAGTGTAGCAACCCATATCAATCAACTCTTTTACCCGTTTTTCGTTATTTTCTAATTCATGATAACGTTCAATGTGGGCAACTACAGGCGTTATCCCAAGCATGAGAACATTGCTCAAGGCAGTATGGATTTCTCGATAAGAAGTAGCCATACTAAACTCAATGAGAGCATAGCGTGTCCCATTAAGACTTGGAATCACCTGTTTTTCTAACTTCTCAAGCACATCATGGGTATAATAAATTTCTGCCCCATAGAGAATGGTCAAGTCTGGAGCCACTTCCTTGGCTAGCTCCTTAACTTCTTGGAAATTTGTTGCTATTGTCTCCTCAGGAGTTTCAAACATCCCTTTTCGTCTATGCGATGTCGATACAATAGTCCTCACTCCTTGCCTATAGGCTTCCGTCAGAAGAGCCTTGCTTTCTTGCTTGGATTTTGGACCATCATCCACACCAAATACAATATGCGAATGAATATCAATCATTTTGTCTTATTTCCCTTCCATCACATCATTGATTGCAGCCTTGACTGACTCCAAACTGCTATCACTTATCTCCATCATATAGAGGTTACTATCAGGCATGGCATAGGATGGTAAATCCATGCGTCCTGTTCCTTTAAGATCTTGCGAATTAATCTTATACGTTCCACCACTTTCAAGTTGGGCATTGACCAAATTCATCATGGTTTCAAGTGGCATATTAGTTTGAATTGAATCTTGCAACCCTTTTATAATACCGTCATAATTTTTCAAAGCTTCTGTAGAGGTTAACTTTTGCAAAATAGCGACAATGACCTTTTGCTGGTTACGACCACGATCTCGATCTCCGTCTGCCAAAGAATAACGTTCACGCACAAATCCTAAAGCTTGTTCCGAATCAAGATGAACATTTCCTACGGGATAGAACTTCCCATTTGTATGAGCTGTAAATTCTTGGTCATTATAGACATCAACTCCACCAAGTAAATCAATCAATTTCAAGAAAGAGGTGAAATTCAAACGAGCATAATAGTTCAAGTCAATACCGTAGAGATTTTCCAGTGTATGAATGGAAGCATCTACCCCATAAATCCCCGCATGGGTCAACTTATCTTTTTGGTTATCGCCACCATCTGCAATTGGAACATAGGAATCACGAGGTGTCGTTGTCAAGAGAATCTTTTTAGTTTCGCGATTCACTGTCATAATGATATTGACGTCCGAACGAGAAACTGAACTGATTGGACCGTAAGTATCAATTCCACTGATATAAACGTTGAAACTGTTACCTTTGACATCTTTTGGAGTTTCAACCGTCTTGGTTAATTCTTTGGTATAGATTTTCTTAATTTTTGAAGCATAGTCAGGATATTCTGATTCGATAATATTTTCAAAGACACTGTTTAGAATGATTGCCTTTGTATCACCGGCTAGCAAGCTCTTATAGGCCGCAAGATAGGAGCTACTTTCTTCGACTGTCAATTCCTTATTTTGATTAGCCTTAAGATCATTCATCAACTGTTGGATATTATCCTTATCCGTCCCAGTAGGTCCCATCACACTGGTTACCTGACTGATATTCTCAATTGGACTATCTGCTAACACTGCAATACTCATCGAATAATTTGAGTAATTCGATGTTGCATTCAAACGACTGGTAAATCCAATGAACTGCCCTACAGCAAGGAGAGAAGTTCCGTTAATTAACACACCAAGTAGTAATAAAATCAGCGTTAGATTTTGAACTTTCTTGGACCGAATTAAAAAGAAGCACAAGATGGCTAAGGCTACAATTAAGACAGCAACCACTATATTGAGATATCGGAATGCTAGCATATTGTACTTGAAAATCAAAAACAATAAAAAGACTGCTAGTAATGCATAGATAGCTAGCAACCCCCAACTAATCACTATTTTTGTTTTACCCTGACGAGCTCGCTTCGAAGATCTACTCACGATATACCTCTATTATCAATTTTTATTTCATTTTATTATATCATAAAAAAATACACTTGTGAGATAAATCCGCTTAGGTAAGGCGTTTTCATCTTCTTTCCGAAACATTCTTTTTGATTTGCAAACAATTACATCAATAAATTTACTATATAAACATTAAAACAAGGTCCCTTACGGAACCTCGTTCATCTATTTAACATGATTTTCTGCTTCTTTTTGAGCTTTTTCGATTGCTTTTTTGCTTTCTTGCTCCCATTTGGCCTTAGCTTCTTCATACTGTTTGGTTGTCACAGTATCTTTTTGCAGTTTCATGTACTTGTAGTTATTGCCATCACCCTTGATGCCGACCAGTGAATACCCTCTTGTAAATGGCGTTACTTTGGTTACAGATGCTGTTCCACCACTTGACATAGCTGACATAATCAGAGAATTGTCAATCATCCAAGCCTGTGCTTCAGCATATTTTTCATATCGTTTGGCTACATCTTTATTTTCACTATCTGCATCTTTGAGCATCTTGGTGTAAGTATCAAGCCCCAAGCTAGCAATCTTAGCTTTATCTTCTTGAGCATCTAGACCAAAAATCTTGAGGTAGAACCCATCCTCTGCATTGAAAGGATTGAGATAAGTTGATGGATCTTGGTAGTCACCTACCCAACCATCAAAGTTCAAATCATAGTCACGATCAGCTGGTGTTGGTGCCAAGAAGGCTACGTTATTAAAATCATCTGTTGAAAGTTGCTGAACATCAATGACAATGTTATCAGCACCCAAAACTGATTCAAGTGTCTGCTTAACTGAGTTCATTCCTGTCACAGCATTTTTACTTGTTTGATCAACAGCCACATCCAAGTGAATAGGGAAAGTCACACCTTGACTTGCCAATTCTTTTTTAGCTTCCGCAAATTTTGCTTGGGCTTTTTCTTTGTTGAAATAGGCATCCTGAGCATCTGCCAAGTTAATACCTGACCATTCTGTGCTATAGTTGACCAATTTAGAAGCAACTACTTCTCCAAAGGTCTTGTCTCCAACTTGGACAAATGTTGGAGGCACTAGGGTGTTACGAAGGGTCTTGCTAGCCGCTTCTTCCCCATTTGACTGGGCAGAATAGGCTGTGCGATCCAAGGCAAAGTTCACTGCTTGACGGAAGTTCTTGTTCAAGACAGCTGTCTCAGTTGACTTCTTCTGCTCATCTGTCGTTTTAGCAGTGTGATTGTAGGCCTTACGGTTGACGTTGAAATTGAAATACCAAGAAGTCTTGTCCTGCAAGCTATAGACGATATTATCCTTATATTTTTCCTTAGTCTTAGCAAAGTTAGAACTATTTGGATAAACCCCAGCGATAGAATAGGCTCCACTTTCAAAGTTTCGGATGGTCAATTCTTGGTCTGAACCATCAAAATAGGCCAATTTCACGTGTTCAATTGATACTTTGTCATGATCATAGTAATGCGGATTCTTCACATACTCGATTGATGATTTTGATGTGAAATCTTTTAACAAATAAGGTCCGCTGTAAAGAATACTATCTGGAGATAGAGTACCAAAATCTTTCCCTTTTGAATTTAGAAACTCTTCGTTTACTGGGAAAAGAATACTGTTGGTTGTTTTTGAGTTCCAGTAAGGTTCTGGGCGTGCCAAAGTATACTCAACAGTCTGGTCGTCAATCGCCTTCACCCCAACCTTAGAAAAGTCAGAATCCGCTCCTGTAATATAATCATTCAAGCCTTTGATGGAATTTTGAATCAAGTCAATGGCCTGTGATTTATTGTCCACTGCGTACTTAATTCCTGTCACAAAATCCTGTGCCTTGACTGGGGCGTACTCTTCACCGTCGGCCGTGAACCATTTGGCATCTTTTCTCAATTTGTAGGTATAAGTCAGACCGTCGCTTGAAACAGACCAGTCTTCTGCCAAAGATGGAACTAGGTTCCCGTGATTATCATTTTCAAGCAAGCCATCAACTAGGTTGGTAATGATGGCTGTATTATCAGCGTAATAGTCTAATAGATAGTTAAATGTAGTTGGATTTCCACTAAAGGTTGATGAGTAAGTTTTTGTATCTGAACCTGATTGTCCGCAAGCAGCTAAAAGCAAAGCAGCCGCAACAGTCAGGCCTGCACTAAGGACACGCTTTTTTGTATTCATCTTCTTTCTCCTTTATGTTAGTTTTTATAACATAAGTTTATTTTACCAAAATAGTGGGAATTTGTAAAGTTAATTGAATTTTGAGAATGAAAGTTTATAAACCTTGGTTATAAAAAAAACAAAGGATTTCTGCCTTTCATACAGTCCTCCCTTGTTTTTATACGATTTCAATTTTAAATTTTTCTGTAAAAAATATTTATAGTAATTCCACACAGAAAGCATCCCATGGAGCCAAGATTTGTTTTTCAAAAACTTCTTGAGCCGTGGTATTTTCAATCAAGACAGATTTGACGTTTCCTTCTACTGTCAAGTCTTGCTCTTCATTGGACAAGTTGGCCACAACTAGGAAGCGACGGTCGCCATCTTTACGGATATAGGCAAAGACCTTGTCAGCTGTTTCCAATAGTTCAAAGTCAGCTCGAATCAGCCAGCTATTCTCCTTACGGATTTGAACCAGTTTCTGATAAGTATAGAAAATAGATTCTGGATTTGCCAGCGCTTTCTGAACGTTGATTACTTGATAGTTTGGATTCACTGCTAACCAAGGTTGACCTGTTGAGAAACCAGCGTTTTTGCTCTCGTCCCATTGCATAGGGGTACGGGCATTGTCACGTCCAATGACACGGATACTGTCCATGATTTCTTCCATCGGAACGCCTTTTTCAAGAGCCTCTCGCGCATAGTTGAGGGATTCAATATCTTCTACTTGATCCAGCGTTTCAAACGGATAATTTGTCATCCCAATTTCCTCACCTTGGTAGATATAAGGAGTCCCTCTCATGAGATGAAGCAAGATAGCAAAGGCTTTGGCAGATTTTTCACGGTATTCTTGGTCATTTCCCCAGATTGAGACGATACGAGGGAGGTCATGATTGTTCCAGAAGAGCGAATTCCAGCCGTCCTCAACGCCTAACTCTGTCTGCCATTTGTTGAAGATTTCTTTTAACTTAGCAATATTCAACTCTTTTTGATAATGCCATTTAGGTTGCCCTTCCTGATACTGAAGACCGATATGTTCAAACTGGAAGACCATAGACAATTCTTGTCCCTTTGGATCAGAGTAGAGCTTAGCGATCTCTGGAGTTGCTCCCCAAGTCTCTCCTACTGTCAAGAGATTCTTATCTCCAAAGGTCGCCTGATTCATCTCCTTGAGATAAGGGTGGAGCATAGGACCATTATTGACTACTTTCTCGTCAGGAATTTTCCCAATCATGTCAATGACATCCATGCGGAAACCGCCAATCCCTTTATCAATCCAAAAGTTCATCATCTCATAAATTTTCTGACGAAGTTTTTCATTTTCCCAGTTGAGATCTGGCTGTTTCTTACTGAAAAAGTGGAGATAGTACTGACCTGACTTTTCATCGTACTCCCAAGCAGACCCACTAAAGATAGACTCCAAATCGTTGGGTTCATCCCGCCAGATATAGTAGTCTCGTTCAGGGCTATCAGGATTTTCACAGGCCTCGACAAACCAAGCATGCTCATCTGAAGTATGATTGACCACTAAGTCCATGATGATACGAATATCACGTTTCTTAGCTTCCGCGATCAGTTGGTCCATATCCTCCATGGTCCCGAAAATAGCCGCAATCGCTTGATAATCAGCAATATCATAGCCATTATCATCCATAGGACTGTCATAAACAGGAGAAAGCCAAATCGCTGTAATTCCTAACTTGGCTAGATAGTCTAACTTACTGGTAATTCCTGGCAAATCGCCAATTCCATCTCCGTTGCTATCCATAAAGCTCTTAGGATAAACTTGATAGACTACGGCATTGTGCCACCATTTTTCTTGCATCTTCTTACCTCATTATTTTAATAATCTACAATCTATGATAGCGCTTTTTAAAATTTTATGCAAGCGTTTGCCTAATCTTTTTGATTCCTTTTTTAACTCCATAGTTTCCTAACTTCCAATTTTTTATTATAATAGAGGTCAGAGGTAAAAAAATGAAAAAACAAGCTTTTAGTTCTGAACAATATTTGAATCTACAGCGCGACCACATTTTGGAGCGCATTAACCAATTTGACGGCAAGCTCTACTTGGAGTTTGGTGGCAAAATGTTAGAAGATTTCCACGCTGCTCGTGTTCTTCCTGGTTATGAGCCTGACAACAAAATCAAGCTCTTGCAAGAATTGAAAGAGCAAGTCGAGGTTGTAATTGCCATTAATGCTAACAACATCGAACATTCCAAAGCACGTGGTGACTTGGGCATTTCTTATGACCAAGAAGTTCTTCGTTTGATTGATAAATTCAATGAATTGGGAATTTTTGTTGGCTCCGTTGTTATCACACAGTACGCTGGTCAACCAGCTGCAGATGCCTTCCGAAACCAGCTTGAGAAAAACGGAATTGATTCTTATCTTCATTATCCAATCAAAGGATATCCGACAGATATGGATCACATCATTTCTCCAGAAGGTATGGGGAAAAACGACTACATCAAAACCAGTCGTAACTTGATTGTCGTAACCGCTCCTGGACCTGGTTCTGGAAAATTGGCAACCTGTATGTCCAATATGTACCACGACCAAATCAATGGTATCAAGTCTGGTTACGCTAAATTTGAAACCTTCCCAGTTTGGAATCTTCCCCTTCATCACCCAGTCAACTTGGCTTACGAGGCTGCCACAGCTGACCTTGATGATGTCAACATGATCGACCCCTTCCATCTCCAAACCTATGGAGAAACCACTGTCAACTACAACCGTGATATCGAAATTTTTCCAGTGCTCAAGCGCATGTTGGAACGTATCCTAGGAGAGTCTCCATACGCTTCACCGACAGACATGGGGGTCAACATGGTTGGTTTCGCTATTACAGATGATGAAGCTGCTGTCGAAGCTTCTAAACAAGAAATCATCCGCCGTTACTATCAAACTGTTCTTGATTTTAAAGCCGAAAAAGTTGGCGAAGCTGCTGTCAAGAAAATCGAGTTGCTTATGAATGACCTCGGTATCACACCAGCAGACCGTGAGGTTGCTGTCGTTGCGCGTCAAAAAGCAGAAGAAACTGGCGGACCAGCCCTAGCCCTTGAATTGCCAACTGGGGAAATTGTTACTGGTAAGAACTCAGAGCTCTTTGGCCCTACAGCAGCTGCTCTTATCAACGCCATCAAGAAATCAGCTGACATCGCTAAAGAAGTAAAATTAATCGAGCCCGAAGTCGTCAAACCAATCCAAGGTCTTAAAATCGATCATCTGGGTAGCCGCAATCCACGCCTTCATTCAAATGAAATTTTGATTGCACTTGCTATCACAGCTACGGAAAATTCTGACGCTGCGCATGCCATGGAAGAACTTGGCAACCTCAAAGGAAGCGAAGCCCACTCAACCATCATCTTAACCGATGAAGATAAGAATGTCCTTCGTAAACTGGGTATCAATGTAACCTTTGACCCTTACTACCAATACGACCGCTTGTATCGTAAATAACGATTCAAACCTCTCCACCCTCGGAGAGGTTTTCTCTCTGTCTCAGGAGCCGTCTTTATGTTATAATGAAATTAGAAAACTGAAAGGATTTACCATGTCAAAAGAAGTTATTGTTGAAAGTTTTGAACTTGACCACACCATTGTTAAAGCACCCTATGTTCGCTTGATCGGGGAAGAAACAGGGCCAAAGGGAGATATCATCTCCAATTATGATATTCGTTTAGTGCAACCCAATGAAGATTCTATCCCTACTGCTGGCCTTCACACTATCGAGCACCTCTTGGCCAAACTCATACGTACCCGCATCGACGGCATGATTGACTGTTCACCTTTTGGTTGCCGCACAGGCTTCCACATGATTATGTGGGGGCGCCATACCAGCGCTGAAATCGCAGCTGTTATAAAGGATTCCCTCAAGGAAATCGCTGAGACTACTACTTGGGAAGACGTCCCTGGAACAACCATCGAATCTTGCGGCAACTACAAGGATCACAGCCTCTTTTCTGCTAAAGAATGGGCTAAACTCATCTTGGAACAAGGGATTTCAGATGATGCCTTTGAACGCCATGTCATCTAAACACAAAAAAGGAACCAGTTTTTCAGCTGGCTCCTTCTTTTTTATTCTCAAAATTCAGTCTTAGGCTTTTTCACGAATGACCAAAACACCATCTTCCATGTCAGCTTCTAGGTGTTTAGCATCAAGGTTATCCAAGTGGAAGTCTGTGACTTTGTCACGTATTTGTTGTTCAACCACACGACGGAGTGGACGAACACCCATGACTTCATCGTAGCCTTCCTCAGTCATGTA
The DNA here is from genome assembly GCF_948472335.1 of Streptococcus bouchesdurhonensis. The sequence goes on from NZ_CAOKTW010000013.1 coordinate 49,619, forward strand.
TTCTTTAGCAACTTCGCTCACTGCCAAGTCAATGTCTTTCTTAGAAAGCGTCTTGTTAACTTCAACCAACATAAGGTCTACAATCTTAGAAAGATCTTCTTTGCTCAAGTGTGAGAATTCGATGACAGCATTGAAACGGTTAAGGAATTCTGGACGGAAGTAAGGTTTCAAACGATCCATCAATTCTGGTTTATCAGCATCTTCTGTCAAGTTAGCTTCGTAACCAAAGCCTGCGTTTGAAGTTGCGATAATCACTGTATTCTTGAAGTTGACAGTGTTACCTTGACCATCTGTCAAACGACCATCGTCCAAAACTTGAAGGAGAAGGGTGATGACTTGAGGGTCAGCCTTTTCAATTTCGTCGAGAAGGACGATTGAGTATGGATTGCGACGGACGCGTTCTGTTAAGGTATTGCTATTGTCATCATAACCCACATAACCTGCAGTTGTACCAATCAATTTAGATACGGCTGTACGGTCGCTGTATTCTGACATGTCCAAACGGATGATAGCATCTTTCGTTCCGAACATATCAAGAGCCAATTGTTTAGCCAACTCAGTCTTACCAACACCAGTAGGACCTACAAAGAGGAAGCTACCGATTGGACGGTTACCTTCATCAAAACCAGCACGGTTACGACGGATAGCTTTTGCTACTGCTTCAACGGCCTTATCTTGACCAATAACTTTCGTCTGCAAACGATGACCCATATCTTTCAAACGTTCGATGTCCGTAGCCCCCATTTGAGATACTGGAATACCCGTCATACGTTCTACAGATTCAGCCACATCGTTGACACTTGCAGTCACTTTCATATCTTCTGTATGGTTTTCGATTTTCTTTTCCAATTCTGCAATGCGTGTTTTATAGTTTAGAGCTGCTTCAAAATCTTCTGCCTCAACTGCTTTTTCTTGCTTGTCTTTTTCTGTCTCAATTTCACGTTCAACAGCATGAACATCTGTTACTGGATGCTGAGCTGCCAAGTGAGCTGCCGTTACATCGACAAGGTCAATAGCCTTATCTGGCAAGCTACGTTGTGGAATATATTGAACAGAGTAATCAACGGCAGCTTTTAAGACTTCATCTGGCAAAATAACATTGTGGTGTTGTTGATAAAGATCTCGAATACCTTGAAGAATCTTGAAAGTATCTTCAGCAGATGGAGCACTAACCTTCACTTCGTTGAAACGACGAGCAAGTGCTGCATTTTTCAAGATAGTATTACGGTATTCATCTTGAGTAGTTGCGCCAATCACTGTCAATTCTCCACGTGAAAGAGCTGGTTTCAAGATATCAGCAAGACCTTTAGACCCTTGACCATCACCTGTGCTACCAGCCCCAAGAATTTGGTGAATTTCGTCGAAGAAAAGGATAATATTTCCAGCTTCTTTGACTTCGTTTACCAAGTTTTGAATGTTTTCTTCAAAGCTACCACGGTATTGAGTACCAGCTTCAAGTCCAGAAATATCAATGGAAATAATTTCCTTGTTCTTAATAGCAGCTGGAACATCACCGTTCACAATGGCTTGTGCCAAGCCTTCGACAACGGCTGTCTTACCAACACCTGCGTCTCCGACTAAAACAGGATTATTCTTGGTACGGCGTGAGAGGATTTCAGATGTTTCTTGAATTTCCTTGTTTCGTCCGATAACAGGATCCAGCTTGCCCTCACGCGCTTCTGCAGTCAAGTTTCGACCTAGTTTAGCAAGGACACCGTCTTGTTTCATACTTGAAGCCTGTTTTGGCATTTGGCCATCAACTTCTGCACTTCCTGGTAATTGACCAGTTGCACGATAGTGAGCAAATTCCTCAGGTGTGACTTCACGTCCATTAATCAAGTAACGGCGATTTTCAGAACTATATCCTCGCATACCACCCATCAATTGGTTAAACAAATCATCCATGTTGTTAAAATTATTAAAGTTGTTGTTCATATTCTTTACCTCTTTTTGTTATTTATTATTACTGATATTGACTATCTTTGACCTTTTCTTTAAAAAATTTAGACTAGCTAAATCGCTACTCTACGTACTATTTCTGGTTTTTCTTTTTCAAGCAGGAGTAGACTATCTTTACTTCTGAAGATTTCTAGATTAAACATAGACCCCACCTCTTTCTATTTTACTTTAAATAAGTGTTCTAGTAAGGCTTTCATTTACCTTACGTTCATAATATACTACATTAGTCAGAAAAGGTCAAGGATTTTGACTTTAATTGACCAATATTTTTTAAAAAGTAAAAACACCCTGAAACATCAGGGTGCCATTCTTACATCAAATATAAAATTGCTAGGGTCAGGAGACTTGCTAGAAGCCCTACTCCCCAAAAGAAGAAGTCAACCTTCCACTCGCTCCAAGGATTTCCTTTACCAGACAATCCTCCAAGCTCAAAATGGTGATGCACAGGCGTCATACGGAAAATACGTTTACCACCAGTCATTTTGAAATAGCCGACTTGCATCATGACCGAAGTTGTTTCAAAGACATAAACAATTCCGATAATCAATAGAGTCCATTCTTGGTGGAGAGCCATAGAGATAGCTGCCAGCATTCCACCGAGAGCCAAACTTCCCACATCTCCCATAAAGACCTTGGCAGGCTTATGGTTAAAGACAAAGAAAGCAAGCAAACCACCGATCATGGCAAGAATCACTAGAAGGATATCCATCTGACCTTGCACATAGGCAATAACTCCATAGGCAGACAAACTAATCACAACTGAAATACTAGCCAGGCCGTCAATACCGTCTGTCAAGTTTACTGCGTTTGAAAAACCGACTAGCCAGAAAAGAGCGAAGACAATATAGAAAATTCCTAGATGCACTTGGTAACCAAAGACAGAAAGCATATCTCCACCGCGCTCATAGAAAAGGTAGAAAATGACACCACCTAGAAGCTGAAGAGCCAATTTCTGCTTGGGATTAAGACCCTCATTGATTTTACGAAAGACCTTGAGAAAGTCATCTAAAAATCCGATTAAGCCATAAAGAACCAAGATAAATAAAATCATACCGACATTATTGCTGAGTTGATTACTAAATAGGGCGAAAAAGAAAGCAACTAAAACAGAAGCAATTAAGAAAACCAAACCTCCCATTGTAGGAGTCCCAGCTTTTGCCTGGTGCTGTTTGACATCCTCATGCATCTGCTGGCCTGTAATTTGCGCCTTTCTATAAAATTGGATAAAGGCCGGAATTCCTACTAAAGTTAGTAAAAATGTCACAATTCCAGCACTGATAGAAATAAACATATTAGTCTCCTAAAGTTAATTTAATTTTTTTAATGTTTTTGATAGCTGTATTAGTCCGAACATCTTGCTTCTGAACAACAGAACCTGAACCTTCAAATTCCAGCTCAATATCCAACCATTTAGCAAAGGTCTCGGCAGTCTCTTTTTTCCAGCCATACATGTCTGGAATTTCTTCTACCTTATCCGATAAAAGGAGAACTTGTTGGTTTGGTGCAAGATTGGTCCCTTCTTCTACAGATGATTCTTTAATCTTTGTTCCAGTACCTACAACAATTGGTTGCACAATATTTCGGCGTAAGGCTTCCGCCAAATCACCAGGTGAAATATCCTTGATGCTAGGCATTGCATAAGAAGACTCTGTCGTCACTTGATCTAAATTCTTAGCAGGAGATTGAAGATTGAGAGATTCTTTCATAGCTGAAGCTCTTTCAAGAATTGGGTTGGCAAATTCTCCCAATTGGATACCTGAATAATGTTCAGGCTGTTGAACCGTTACATACAAGATAAAATCAGGATTTTCAGCAGGGTTCATAGCCACAACCGAGAAAATGTAGTTGGTAGAACCAACCAAGTAGCCTCCATTTTTCTCGTCAGCGATTTGGGCTGTACCAGACTTGAGGGCTACATTTTGACCTGGAACATTGACAGTTGCTTTTCCTGTACTATGATTGTACATAGTTCCATATCTAGGATCCGTTCCTACCAAGACCATGTGAGTACGAGTTTGGCTAGCTGCATCTTTCGAAACGGGATTTCCTACGATTTCTTTTTGAGATTTACGAACGGTTTGATCATTTGGATCATACAAGGCCGTAATAAATTTAGGCTCTAACATGACGCCATCATTGGCAATGGCTGTAAAGGCACGAATCATTTGCGTCTGAGTTACTGAAATCCCTTGTCCAAATGAACTCTGAGCAATATTAACAATATTGTCAGCTGGAAGTTGTCCTGCATATTCATCTGTCAAACCAAAACGAGTTGGAACCCCAAATTTAAAGCGGTTTAGATAATCCAACCACGTAGCATCACCCATTTTCTGCTCAAGAAGTGTCATCCCAATATTACTTGAGTGAGCAAATCCTTGAGAAAATGTCATCATACCACCACCGGTCAAACCTTCATTAACGTCCCAATCTCGAATCGTCGCATCCGCTATTTTTAATTCACTGCTATTGAAGTATTCTCCACCTGGGAAGGTATTGTTATCAATAGAAGAAGCTAACGTCATGACCTTCATGGTTGATCCTGGTTCATAGTTACTTTGATAAAGAATATCACGCCAAACAAAGTCCTCAGTGATTCCTTCTTTAGTATCTGCATTAAAGGTAGGTCGTTGGGTGGTAGCGAGGATTTCACCGGTCTTTGCACTGACCAAGGTCGCGGTCATATACTTACCTTTTACTTTTTGTAGAAAGGCATCCATCTGAGTTTCCATGAAAGATTGGAGCGGGCTAGACAATGTTGTATAAACATCCTTGCCATCCACAGTTTGTTGCGATACCTGTTCTGTACCTGGTACGATATTTCCTACACGGTCTTTTTCATAGGTAATAATACCGTCTGTCCCCGCAAGAATGGTATTTAACGAACTCTCTAGACCAGAGGTTCCTAATAAACTCTTACTGCCGTCCTCATTTTCATGGAGTTGGGCTAAACCAATAAAACTAGAAGCAAATTGTCCATTTGGGTAGCTTCTGTTAGGGCTAGTTGTAAAGTCAATCCCTTCCACACTAGCATCTTTCAAATCTTTTTTAATAGCCATCATATTGGCATAGGTAATCCCATTTCCTTTTGCTCCAAAAGAAACTTGGGTCAGATTTGGTTGAGCTAATTGCTCTTTCACATAAGCTTCATCCATATCCAAATACTTATGGAAGACTTCAGCTACCTTATTAAACTGCGAATCCTCTACATAAAGAATTTTACCCGTTGCTGACTTGTATTTTTTATCAATAACAGCATAGACGTTATAAGAGGTCGCATCTTCAGCGATAGGCACTCCATTTCGGTCATAGATCGTCCCACGTTTGGCAGGTACTGTTCGAGTTGTTTGGTGAACCTTTTTAGCCTCTTTTACCAAGTCGGTACCAAATATATTACCTTTTGCGATAATATAAGCAAAATTGGCCAAAAAGAGGGCGAAAAGGGCAACAGCTACAAAGCTGAGGTACTTGCCAACTATCCTACGGTTTTTTGCTGGAGATTTACGATTTTTTATCGCAAATCGAGTTATTTTTTCTGTCCATTTCATATCTTACTCCGCTGTTCGGATATTTTCATTATTCAATTTCAAATCTTTTTTATCTGCAATCTCTTTCAAGCGCTCTGAACGAATCAATTCATTCACTTCCTGCTTAGCATCATCGAGCTCTGTCTTCTTTTCCTCTATCTGCGCATTGATTTTTGTCAAATCACTTTGCACTTGCAAGAGTCGTGTCTGCATAAAGATAATGCTCACTGCTAAAACGAGTGCCGTAAAAGCGATGGAAAGATAAAAAGCCTTCTCCACACGTGAGAATTTTTTTATACGATTCTGCAAGAATTGACTGGTTGTTTCTTTCTTATCTAGCATTTTTTCCTCTTACTTGTGAATTTTTCTGGCCACGCGCAACTTGGCAGAGTGCGAGCGGTTATTGGCTTCTAATTCTTCTGCACTTGGCAAGATTGGCTTACGGGATACCAATTCCATCTTGGGCTTGAGATCATCTGGAATGAAAGGTAAACCTTTGGGAACTTCAACCGTTGAAGCTTCCTTGAACAATTGCTTGGTCAAGCGGTCTTCCAAGGAATGAAAGGTAATCACTGAAATTCTACCATCTAGAGCCAACATCTCCATAGCCTGCTGGATAGATTCATCTGCCGCTCCCAGTTCATCATTGACTTCAATTCGAATAGCCTGGAAAATCTGCTTGGCAGGATGGCCCTTCTTCTTGAGCTCCTTAGCAGGCTTAGCCGACTTGATAATCTCTGCCAACTCAGTCGTTGTCTCGATTGGCTTGACTTCACGTGCTTGTTCAATCTTACGCGCAATCTGTTTAGAAAATTTATCCTCACCATACTTGAAGAAAATACGAACCAAGTCATGATAGTCATAGTGGTTCACCACTTCATAGGCTGTCAGACTAGCTTCCTGATTCATACGCATGTCCAGTGGCGCATCCTTTTTATAAGAAAAACCACGCTCACGCTGGTCCAACTGAGGACTAGACACTCCCAAGTCATAACAAATTCCATCAATTTCCTGAACACCAGCTTCGCGCAAACGTGCCTGTAAATGACGGAAGTTATCCTTTATAAAAGTCACCATCCCCTTCTCAATATAGGGAGCCAAGCGTTTTTGCGCATTGTCAATGGCATTCTGGTCCTGGTCAAAGGCATAGAGATGGCCTTTTTCACTTAATTTACTTAATAAATATTCGCTATGGCCCGCTCCACCTAAAGTCGCATCAACGTAGATACCGTCAGGCTTTACGTCGAGCATATCAATCGTTTCGTGGAGTAAGACCGTTACATGATGAAATTCTTTTGTCATATCCTATCTATTTTACCATAAATCCGACTAGCTTGCACTAGTCAGACAAATAGGGCAAAAACAAGTAAGATTTCTTTAAGAAATATGTCAAATATGCTTGACATTCACTCCATAGAAGAATATAATATAGTCAAATATATACGACATAAAGCAGAAAGGAGTCCAGATGAATCGTGTGAAAGAATTTCGCAAGGAACTAGGCATTTCTCAGCTCGAGCTAGCCAAGGATATCGGTGTCTCGAGACAAACCATCAATATGATTGAGAACGACAAGTACAATCCAACCCTGGAACTCTGTCTCAATCTCGCCCGCAGCCTCCAAACTGACCTCAATAGTCTCTTTTGGGAGGATAATTTTTAAAAAAGGAGCCAACTCATGAAAAAAGAAACCTTCACTGAAAAACTCATCAAACGCACATACGGTATCTCTGGTCCCCTTGACGAATACAAACGGCGTGAGGCCGATCGTATTGGGAACCAAGTCTTTATCATCCTCTTTTATCTGATGATTTTCGGAAATCTTATTCCACTCCTTCTGGCCTATAAATACCCTCAAGAAGTGGCTCTAATCTATCCTCCTCTGATTCTAGTGATTGCCCTCATCGCTGCTGGCTATGTCACCTACCAAATGAAAAAAACAGGGATTACAGCTATTGATCCAGATATGCTGAATGAGAAAGAAAGCAAGCAACTATACTACCCAGGTCTTAAAGCAGGTTTGTTCTTTGGTCTATGGATGTTTTTTATAACTCCTCTTCTCAGTATACTCATAGGTGAAGGTCAGGACTATTTTCATTCTCTCCTAACTATAAGAAATGGTGTATCAAGCATTCTCGGTTCTATCTTCTTCGGAGCGAGCATACAGTTCCTCATCTCCCGTCGCATTGCAAAAACTAAAAAAGAGCAAGATGAGGATTAGGAGGTGCCCTATGAAATCACTAGTAACTTTACTTACCTATCATCTTTTGTTTGCTTCTCTACTCACCTTCATCATCGTTTCAGGGAACTTGCCAATCTACGATATAGTCCTCCTTCCAGTCTTTGTTCCAGCACTCAACAAAGGATTGACTTATCTAAAGATAGATTCCCAAAAAACGCGCATACTCAACCTAGCACTATGCTTTATGATTCTATCCTTTCTATCCTTACCACAGCTGACGCTCATTTCAATCAATTGGAAATATTATATTCTGCTAACTATCGCTATCCTTTCTTCTATTACTTATCTTTATTATCTCTATCAATTCGTAAAAGAAACAAAATAGCATCGTTCATTTAGGAGAAATCACCCATGAAAAAAGAAGACTTAACAACTCGCCTACTTCGAAATTTCTTTCATATCCAAGGGCCTTTTGATGAATGCCGTCAAGAGGTTATCTACAAGGCTTGCGCCCGTTCCATGATCCAAATCTTTTACTCTTCCTTCATTCTCTTCCTATTCTATATTTTGTTCGGAAGCTTTATAGAAATTGTTCGAAATGTTATGCCCTACATCTATTTTGGACTCATTTTGTTCATGAGTATAAAAGCTCAAAAAGCCGTCCAAGAGCTTCATCTTGAAAAGGATGACAAATCAGAAATCATTCTCAAAACCTACAGCAAAGCCCAAATCAAATTCCGAAGCTGGATTGTGTTTATCGGTATTCAGATTGGCTTCTTTACCTTACTCATCTTTCATAAAGTCTTCGTTCAGCAGATGTCCCTTTCAGATTTTGGAAAGTTGCTCATGCAATTCGATAAAAGTGTTCCTTTCCTGATGTATAGCCTGATTATCGGAAGCATTTTTGGAACCCTGACCTACGGATTTCTATCACTACAGGAGGAGAAAACTCCTAAAAATACCAAACAGAAGGAGAAAAGCAAGCAATGACTTCACTATACGATTTTTCAGTCTTGAACCAAGACAATCAAGAAACTCCACTAGAGACCTATCGTGGTAAGGTTCTCTTGGTTGTCAACACTGCTACTGGATGTGGTTTAACGCCCCAGTACCAAGGACTTCAAGAACTCTATGATTGCTATTAAGAACAAGGTTTTGAGATTTTAGACTTCCCTTGCAATCAGTTTATGGGACAAGCACCAGGCAGCGCAGAGGAAATCAACACCTTCTGTAGCCTACATTATCAGACCACCTTCCCACGTTTTGCCAAGATAAAGGTCAACGGTAAGGAAGCAGATCCTCTCTATGTTTGGTTGAAAGAACAAAAATCTGGCCCACTGGGAAAACGAGTCGAATGGAATTTCGCTAAGTTTCTCATCAGTCGTGATGGGCAGGTTTTTGAACGCTTCTCTTCAAAAACAGACCCAAAACAAATTGAAGAGGCGATACAAAAATTACTATAATTTCACAATCTCACTATTATTAGTTCTCCTTTAGCCTAAGAATAGTGGGATTTTTTGATGGGCTTTGACTTGAATAGAAAAACACCCCATGATATGAGCCATGAAGTGTTGTAAAAATGATACATTTACAGCAGACTCCCCTCTACTGACTACTATTTTTAACCCCAGCATATACATAGGTCCTATTTCTAGGACACGCTTTTTCCGTTACCACCCTAAAATAAAAGCTATGCTCCCGCCCATCCTTGGCATTTTCCTTGTTTAAGACAAAGTAGTTTTTCTGATTCATCGCCATGGTTCGTAGAATGTCATCAATCAAGAAAGTCAAGGGTACGTTCATGGCAGAGTATTTTTGAAAATCCTCTTCAAAATGAATATAGTTATCTGAAAAATAATCCATCTGCAGTTTGTTTTCATACAGCTCTTTTCTAGTCATAAACTCCCTCCTCCCACAGCCGAATTTCTAGGATATCTGCAACCTCTATCAACCTATATCCCTCGTTTGTCCTAATAGATAGAGTCTGAGGTGATAACTCTCTCACCACACCGATGATGGTGATTTTCTGCTTCTTTTCCTTTACCACAAAACTTCCCTTAAGTTGGCCAACATAAAGCTGAGAAAGCAAGTGCAACTTCTCATCTGGAGTCAAATCCGTCGAAAAATCAACACGGCTTTTTTCTTCACTGAGCGAACTGGTGTGTTCTGAGAGGTAAAATCCCATCCACTTCTGCATACCTGGATCTTGATAATCTCGCGCGGATTGAAAGGGTAAATAAGAACGATCAATCATTTTAATCCATCTAATCCTCCAGCAGAATGGCCCCCAATCAGCTTGCTTCTAGCAAGACTCCTAGAGGCTTCTTCCAGTGCATTGGCTCTTAAAAGAGAAGTGAAACCAAATTGTTCCCGAATGGAGTCAATGGCCGTCTGGAGCCTTTCTTCTTTTTCTAGCTTGTCAACATCATCAAAGAGAGATATCAAACCAAAGGGCTCGTCTACAAAGCCTGAATAGTTTACACCGACACTTCTGACTGCTCCAGAAGTGTATTTGTTATGAAATAACTTCAAAACATAATTCGTTAAGACAGCTGTATTATTGGTCGGTTCGACCTTCATTTGTGTGTGAATAGACGACCTGACCTCCTGTTTAGAGAAACCGACATAGATAGAGACAAGGGTTGTTTTCTTGCCAGACCTTCTCAATCTAATAGCCACCTGCTCCGCCATTTCTCGAAGAATAATTTCAATATCCCGTAGCTTCACGTAGTCTCTCGGCAAGATTTGAGAATTCCCCAAGCCCTTGGATTTGGCTTTATAAGGCTTATGAACATTGCTCTCATCAATTCCGTTAGCATGAAACCACAAACGAAGACCAGCCTGACCCAGAGCTTTTTTTAGCTGGTCAGGATTGCTGGTTGCCAATTCCTTGATGGAAAAAATCCCCAGAGCATGCAAGCGTTTCTCCATCCGCCTGCCAATTCCCCAAAAGTCGGTCATCTTGGGAATGAACCAGACCTTCTCTTCCACATCCTGGTAAGACCAGTTGGCCCTCATGGTCGGAGTGTGCTTGGCTTCATTATCCAGAGCCAACTTGGCCAGTAAGGGATTGGCATTTGACATACCTACTGTAGAGTAGATCCCTGTCTGCCTCCAAATATCCCTCTGAATACGAGCAGAAAGCATATCCAGCTTGTCTTTGCGAGAGAGACTCTTATCTGGGATAAAATAGTTGAGCGAACTAGTCAGGTCAATAAAGCCCTCATCGATAGAGTAAGGATAAATATCATCTGGACTGCCATAGTTTTGAAAGATTCGCTGGATTTCCATATTGACTGCAATGTACTCGTCCATTCGAGGAGGGACAATCAAGGTCACTTGAGCCCAATCTTCGATGTAGCGAACATAGTCCGAGTCAGTCGGTAGCCCTTGCTTTCGAGCATTGTAATAGGAAAATTTTCGCGTTTTGATATCAAAAGGCAAATCATAGGCCCGACCAACATTTGACTGGCCAAAAATCTTCTTAAACATGGGAGAGGAGGCTAGGATAAGACCAGTTGAATTATCCGCGCGACTCATGACACAAAGCGAGGTTTTCAGCGGATGCAATCCTCTTTTCACACACTCAACACTGGCATAAAAGGATTTCATATCGACAAAGGCAATGTCACTTTTGGGCTCTCTGGAATAATCAAAGTAGCCCATTGGCTAGCCCTCCATCGGCACAAAGTTCCCAACGATAATCCCCACAATCCGAGGATCTTCCTCATAGGAGATGAAAATATCCTTGTATTTAGGATTGATAGAGACCAGACGCAATCCATTCTCCTCTCGATAGACCCGTTTGATATAGGTCTGGTTGTTGCAAACCACTGCATAAACCGCCCCGTCATAGTCAAATCCTGTCTCTCGAATCAGAGCCACTGAACCATTTTGGTATTTAGGTTCCATGGAGTCCCCAGACACCCATGACGCAAAATCATGAGCCAACTCCTCATTAAAGTAAACCGTATCAAAATTCTGATCATCGTAGACTGAAGCCCCAATCCCTGCTGACATGCGTTCATAAACACGGTACTCGTAGAGGCGCTCTGGCATAGCTGTCACTTTCTGGGCTTGCTCCTCTTGAGATAGGTTGCGAGCATAGAGAACAACCTTCTCCTGCCCTTGCTTGGAGAGGCTATGGTAGAGACGGACAATCTCGATCTGAGTAAAATATCCTTTTGGTACTTTTAAAATATTCTCTAGCTGAAACACCTTCTCCTTGGACGGTTCCTTGACTCCACGTTCCCAAGCTGAGTAAGCCTGAAAGCTAATCCCAAGTTGCTCTGCAATTTCCTTCTGTGTCAGTTTTAACTCTTTCCTCCGAGCCTTTAATTTTTCTGGCTGATACATACTTCACCTCCTATTATGATACTTTAATGGACATTATCTCCCTTAGAAAGACTAATCGATGCTTGAAGTCATATTTTTGAAACTCAACCAATATGGTTTAGTTTTATTATATAAAAAAAGTGGACGGTTGTCTACTAGGAATATCATAAACATCATGAGTTTTATACTCAATGAAAATCAAAGAGCAAACTAGGAAACTAGCCGCAGGCTGTACTTGAGTACGGCAAGGCGACGTTGACGCGGTTTGAATTTGATTTTCGAAGAGTATTAATCAAACTAAAAGGACCTAGCCCTGTACAATACAGAACTAAATCCTTTGAATAAATAATTGATCTAACTTTTAAAATTCCTACAGAAATTCCAGTTTTTCTCTATTTGATACCAGACATTAGTTTTTCAATACGTGGAACGTAGAAGAGTAAGATAATACCGAATACAATCGTAATTCCTCCAACAATTCCATAGTAAGCCACTTCAGTTTCGCTTGTATAAAATTTTACAATTTGAGCATTGATAGCTTGGGCAGCTGCATTACTCAAGAACCAGATAGACATCATTTGTGCTTGGAAGGATTTTGGTGCTAGCTTAGTAGTGACTGATAGACCAATAGGCGAAATCAACATCTCCCCCACAATCACAATAGCCCAACTCATAATCAACCAGAAAGGACTGACCTTAACATCTGTCCCAAAGAGCATCCCTGGTAACATCATCCACAAGAAGGATAAACCTGCAGCAAATAAACCGTAAGCAAATTTCTTAGCAGAGGATGGTTGCTTTTTACCCATTTTCCCCCACAACCACGCAAAAATCGGCACATAAATCATAATGAAAAGGGGATTGATACTTTGGAAAAAGCTAGATGGAAAATGAATCTGATTCCCAAATACATTAAAGTAAAGTTGAGTTTGATCATCCGCAAATAGAGCGAGAACAACAGAACCCTGTTCCTCAATAGACCAGAAGAGTACTCCAGCGATAAATAGAGGAATGTAGGCAAATACTCGGGATCTCTCAGTGGCAGTTATTTTCTGACTAGATAAAATCTTAAAGAAATAGTAGATTGGAATAATTACAGCAATCACTGTAAAGATATTAACAATCATATCCACATTAAACTGGTGAGTAAAGACTAAACCTATAACCACGAGAATAACTACGACAAGTGTAATCAGCAAGCGTTTAATCAAGGTCTGCTGGTCCTTCTGTGAAAGTGGATCAGTGGGGTAAAGACTTGATTCAGGCAGATATTTCTTCCCATCCAAAACATACTTCACTAGACCAAAGAACATCCCAATAGCAGCTAATGAGAAACCTAGATGGAAATTGACTTCCTGACCTAGATAACCCACTAGATAAGGGGCAACGAAGGCACCTAAGTTAATACCAAAGACAAAGATACTAAAACCTGCATCCCGTCTATCATCCTCTTTCTCATAAATTCCCCCCACCATATCTGAGATATTGGGTTTTAAAAATCCAGTACCAAAGATAATCAAGGCAATAGAAAGATAGAGAGCCACTTGTCCAAAAGGTGTTGCCAAAGCAATATGCCCTAGCATAATCAGAATCCCACCGTAAAAGACAGTCTTACGACTTCCTAAAATACGGTCACTGACAAAACCACCGATAACCGAGGACAAAAATACCAGCGAGCCATAAATCGCCATAACCGATGCAGCTGTGGTCTTATCCATTCCCAATCCACCATCTTGCACACTATAGTACATATAGTAAAGTAGGATAGCTCGCATCCCATAGTAAGAAAAGCGTTCCCACATTTCTGTAAAGAAGAGGGTGGACAAGCCCATAGGATGTCCAAAAAATGTTTTCTGTTTTTCCATATATATTCTCCTTTAACGATATAATAATTCATTTTACAGAATTTTCAAATAAATGTCAAACAAATCCTGTTTGTTTTAGAAAATTTTCTGAAAAAATCTAACGTCTCATACTTAATTCCACCATAAATTTCAGACTAACTTCCACTTCGGTCAGACAAGTGGAAGTTACGTTGAAAAATCACCTTTAAAAATTTGCTCTTGTTTAGTTTAAAAATATTTCAAACCTTGAAACATACTTATCTTTTCCTCTTCAGTAAACAAAAATCCCTATGCCAAACTTGTAGTTACTACAATACAAGCCAATAAGCATAGAGATGTAAAACTGTTACACATTAAATAATAGAAATTGTGTACGAAATTTCTCAATTAATTTTCGCTAGTAAATATCTTTTCCAACAAACGCCCTCTCAATTCCTTATCCTGATGATGCAAGATATTCATTAACTCATGAGAATTTTTGGCATTGATGAATTGATTTAACAATCTATCTTTTAATTCATATGGAAGAGAAGCCGTCTTTAGTAGTCTAAAAACTTCGTCATTTAGGGATGTCCTTTTATTATCTTTACATTCAAATCTAGCCGTATCATTCTTATTTGGCAATTCAATAATAGACACATTCGTTCCTTTAAAATGAATTCTATGTTTTCTATTGCTTGGAACGATACTAGAATCTCCTTGTAATGCTAACTCTAATATTCCCATTTCCCAATCGATTGACAATCTTGTTTTATATCTTTGACCATTTTGATCTTCAATCATTTCAAAAGAATGTTGCTTGCCTGGAAATACATACCAATCTACAACTTCAGGTAAATCAACACCCATATCTATCTCAGAACCAACCAAGGGAATGATTGCACCACTTTTTGCAAACACAGGTATAGTCGAAATATCTCTATAAACACTCAACTTCACACCACCTGTATATTTTTTCTCTGAAAAGAAGTCATACCATTCACCTTCTGGGAACCATACATCCACTTTTGCAGATTGGAATGCCAAATCCATCTTTTCTACAATGGGAGCCACCATCAGTTCTGTTCCAAAAAAGTATTGGTTTGGAACATTATAGCTCTCATCATTCTCTGGGTAGAAATAATACATCGGGCTGATTAATGGGGCACCTTCCTCGTGTGTCTTTACATTCATAGTATATAGATAGGGAATCATCTGATGTCTCAAACGAAGGTATTTCTTCATAATCTTAGATGTTGTTTCTGAAAAAAACCAAGGTTCTTTACTATTAAAGGGACTTCTAGAACTATGTAATCGAGTTATCGGACTAAAAACGCCAAACTGTAGCCATCTAGTTTGTAGCTCTTCGTCATAATCCCCCAGCATGTGCCCACCGATATCATGACTCCACCAACTATAACCGATATTAGATGCTGTCGCTGTAAAATAAGGTTGAAATCTTAACGAATTCCAACTAATAATAGTATCCCCTGAAAAACCAACAGGGTAGCGGTGACTACCAGGACCTGCATATCTTGATAAAATCAAACCACCTTCTGCATTTTTACAACTATCCTGATAGTGATAATGGTTTAAAAGCCATAGTGGATCTAGCATACCTTGTGTCCCTTGTTGCCAGTCAATCCACCAAAAATCTACTCCCTGCTTTTCTAGCTCATAATGAACATCTTTAAAGTAGGCTTCTCTAAAAGAGGGATTAAAAAAATCAAAAATGGCAGGTTCTTCTAATTCTACATTTAACCCCAATCGTTTGGCAACTCGAGGATAAGCTTCTT
The DNA here is from genome assembly GCF_948472335.1 of Streptococcus bouchesdurhonensis. The sequence continues at coordinate 65,238 of NZ_CAOKTW010000013.1, forward strand.
CATAAGCCCGTATACCATCAGCAGGATGGACATTTAAGGAGAGTTTTAACTTTTTATCATGAAGTTGTTGCAATAACTGTTCTGGATTTGGTATTAAGTTTTTATTCCAACTATATCCTGTCCACCCACTTCCAAAACGGGCTGGAATTTCAGTTATATGCCAATCCATATCTAACACACCGATAGATAATGGAATTTTCTCTGTTTCAAATCTGTCTATTAAATCCAAGTATTCATCCGACGTATAAGGCCAATACCTACTCCACCAATTCCCTAAAGCATATCTTGGCAATAAGGGTGTTGAACCAGTCAAATGGTAAAAGTCTCTGATTGCTCCTCTATAATCATGCCCATAGGCAAAGAAATACAGGTCAATTTGATTTTCTCTCTCCATATAACCAGACTGTTCATCCCAAATAAATCCTTGAGAATCATCCAATAAGGCTATACCATTTCGGCTAATAATTCCATCTTCTAATGGGATTGCTCCATCTGCCTTATCCAGAGTCCGAGCTGTTCCTTTTAACGTTTCAATAGATTCACCAAAATACCAGCGACTACCATATACGGCAAAATTTCCTTTTAATTCTATAAATAGATTTTCGGCGTTAAATTCTCCTTTATTAAAGTGCAGATGAAAATAGTCCGTCATAATATCTAGTACGTTTGATGTCTCGATATAATCTAACGAAACTTGACCAAAATCTCTATTATAGATAAGTTGTGTAGTTCTATCCTCAAAACTTCCAGTTTGAGAGTATTCTAACCTTACTAACTTGTCTGTTAATACAGAGATTCGATAAAGCTCTCCCTTAAAAATTTTCAATTTGTTTCCCTCCTTTTATGGTAGCATAAAAACAGAACGCACCATTTTGATGCGTTTTTCGTTATTCTGAATGCAATGTTCTATCTATGACAAATAATACTCAATTGAAAAAATGTAGTGGACAAAATATCTTTTAACAAACCAAGATGTTATTAAAGAGTTATCCCCAGAGCAAGAGCTTCATCTCGTAATTTTTCAACATCACTAACCGTAGATCGCCATCCTTCAATCATATTTGTACTTAAAGCATACCAAACACTCTTAAAAACGGATCAGTTTTCAAAAGCTACTCCCATGATTGTCATCTTTTCTTTATCTATATCTAAGGACATATACTACCTCCTTTAGTTACATTATACCATGTTTCTCTGTAGCTTTTAAAAATTTTATTTTTTCTATAACACCTTAATATTCAGTGCGCTTATCCTATTTTATAAAACTCAAACCCAAATATAAAATGCATTCTTTTTCCTTTTTAACTAATGATGCCGAGTAAAAACTTAACTTCAGGGAAAAATTAAGTAAGACTAGACAAAGTTCAAAGAGCAAATTCGAAAACTGATCTCGTACAACTCAAAATACTGATTTTAGACTGAAGATAATGATAGAATGCTAATTAATGTTTTTGTAATAAAGAGCTGACAACTTATATTGCTTTTGATTTCTTAAGAATATAAAAAGAAACAATAAGGTAAACTCTTGAGTGCTTTGAAACGTTGATAGTATCTATTGATTAACGTTTTGAGGCAACTGGTCTTGTCCGGTTGCAGCCGCATTTGTAAGCGACTGAAGTCGCAACAACTGTGTCAATTGAACCAATTTAGTAAGAAAGTACAAAAAGAACACCCCGAAAGGTGCTCTTTGTAAGTATAGTAATTCTTTCGAATTAACGTTTACTAAATTGTGATGCTTTACGAGCTTTCTTAAGACCTGGTTTTTTCTACATTATGATATTTATGGTAAATTATCACTAAAATCAAGTAATTTTAAGAGATAAATCCTCAATATTTACATATATAATCCTTTTGAAAATCGAGAGGTTATCAAAGGGTTATCACATTTTAGTTTTCGGAGCTTATGTAGTTGAGAAATACGAAATACCGTATCATAAAGATGATGTACAGTTTAGCAACAAATATACAGTTTCTTCGTGCCTGGACAATTTCTTTTTCTATCCTGAAGATATTTAAACAGTTCTATATATTATTTCTTGTGAGTAATTTTCATCAAAAAATTTCGGGTATTCGGATTTTATGGTGGAAAAGGGCTTATAAATCACCCTTCTCCAAATTCTTAATAAGTGTGGAAAAATCGACACCTAAGTTGTCTGTAATGTCGTGATCATTCACTTCATACCAATTGAAAGTATCGTATAACATAGCTTTATTGAAAGCACTTGAATTAAATCGTGGCTTACGCTTTTTATGGAGCTTCTCATTGAAAAGGATTTTGGCTCGTAAGGCATCAAACGAGTAACCTCTACCCATTCGCTCTACCTACCTAATAATGCTGTTAATTGACTCCGTATAAGCATTAGTGAGCCTTTTATCAAAGTAGTTGAATATTTCAACATGCCAGTTGTCTACGGCTCTCACGAGGTCTTTATATGCGTCTTTAGAGTTGCTGGACATACAACGGTGTCTCCATTGACTATAACGAAGATGACCTTCATCTGGATCAGGAGTATCCCATATCCAGTAAAACTCTTCTTTGAGTTCATAGGCTTCTTTTAAAGCAGGAAGATTACCTAACCAAGTATCTAAGAGGAATGATTCACGTTCATTTAGATCGTGTTTACGCTTTAGAAGGATAAACCTTTCACGCATAAGGTACGTCTTTCTTTTTGGCTCATATGGGCTTTCAAAGACTTTCTGACGTTATCTAAGGCTTGATTAGCCATTCTAACTACATGAAACTTATCTACGACAACTTTAGCGTGTGGAAGGATAGTGTTCACTGCGTCTTTGTAGGGCTTCCACATATCCATTGTGACGTACTCAATGTAAGTCCTGTCACTGATTTCTGAAAGACGTTGGATGACTGTTTCCTTGTTACGGTTAGGCTTGATGTCATAAATAGTCCTGCGTTCAATATTAGTCAATACAAGCCGAGGTCTACGGATAATATGTATCTCGTCTATCCCAAGCCACTTAGGAGTTTCAAACTGGTATTCACGTTCTTTGAGTGCCACATAGTCCTTAAAAACGTTCCTAATGGTTTTTTCGTCAACACCAACGCTTTCTGCGACTTCTACAAAGGTCTTAGACATGGATTGCTCTTGAATGGACTTTAAAAGCCTTTTGGTCATACTACGCTTTTCATCTACAGATATTAGGCGTTCCCAGAAGGTAGATCCGCATTCACGACACTTGTATCGTCTACGGTTCAATTGTAAGCCCACTCGCTTTAAACGAATGGGCAAATCCATAATTAGTTGATTTCTTGAACTGTGTTTGTACAACTTGTCAAAACCACATTCAGAACAACATTCAGGTGGTCCGACTGCTTCAACTTTAAACATCATATCGGTTTCATTTTCTTGTGGCGGTTCTATTGTTTTAATGTCTGGTAAGGATAATAAGTCTGACATATTATTCATCCTTTATTACTCTGCGGTGTTAAGGTATCAATTATAGATTTGATGTCGAAATCATCAGTGTTAAATTATTTTTGTGACCACAAATGCACTTAGAAAATCCCTTAAAGCATTAGCTGGTTCACTTGAATAGGGAGTTGTAAAAAAGTTCCCTTAGCCTGCACAGCAAGATAATTTCGAAACATCTTTATCAAAAGTTAGGACAGCCAGCTTCAATCCTTCTGCCATTGTTAGATATGGAGCCATCGTTTCTCTCAGATCTCCAACAGTTAAACCGAATTTCACAGCTAATGTTGCTGCATAAATTACGTCTCCTGCGTTTTCTGCCACTACATGCGCCCCTAACACTTTCAATGTTTTCGCGTCTGCCACTAATTTGAAAACACCTGTTGTTTCCCGATTAACGAGCGCTCTTGGAACAGCATCCAACGGCAATACCGATGTTTTCACTTCATATCCTTTTTCTTTTGCCTGTTGCTCCGTTAAACCAACCGTTGCAATCGATGGAGAAGTAAACGTAACGCCTGGAACCACTTCTAAATTGACCTTTTGATTTAGTCCTCCGATTGCATTACGAGCAGCAAGTCCACCTTCATAAGCAGCTACATAAACAAATTGGGGACCGAGAGTGACATCTCCAGCTGAATAAATTCGGGAATTGGTCGTTTTAAGATAATCATCAATGACAATTTCACCACGGGAACCAACTTCAACGCCTGCTGCATGTAAGTTTAATGATTCTGTATTTGGTTTTCTTCCAGTGGCAATTAGCAATTGTTCTGCTTCAATAATTCGCTTTTTACCATTTATCTCAACATGAACTTTTTTAATGTCTCCATCTTGCTCAACTCGTTCATAGGTTGCACCTGTTACTAAATTAATTCCCTGTTCTGTTAAGGCCTTAGTAATGGCTTCTGAAATTTCAGGATCGTATTCTTTTAATAGACGCTCGCTTCTTTGAATCAAAGTGACTTCTGACCCGAGGTTATGAAATAGTTGTCCTAATTCCATGCCGATATATCCTGAACCAATTACGGTAAGACGATTTGGAACCTTCTTTAATTCCAATAAGCTAGTGCTTGTTAAATAATCTACTTCATCTAATCCGGGAATATTAGGTGCAGTTGAAGAAGCACCTGTAGCTATTAAAAATCTTTTGGCTGTGATTTGATTGCCATTTACTTCAACTGTATTTTCATTTACGAATTTTGCTTCACCTTTTATTAATTCAAAACCATAATCATCAATTAAATTCACATATTTTTCATTTCGCATCTCGGTTACTAAATCATTCTTTTGTTTTACTAATGGCGCTAAATCAACATTTGAAGCCGAAGTGTGTAATCCCACAAATGGATTATTTTTTGCTAGATGATTGATTTCCCCTGCTCTTAATAAGGTCTTAGAAGGAACGCATCCGACATTAACGCAAGTTCCACCCACCGTTCCACGCTCAATCATAGCCACTTTTGCGTTCAAAGTAACGGCTTCAATGGCAGATGAAAAGGCAGCTCCACCAGAACCGATGATGATGTAATCATAATCATAGTTACCTTCATCATTTAAACTTACATCTGTCCTTTTTTCCGATTGCACTTGTATTTCTTCTACTTCGCCCGGGTGATATTGTGCGTCAGTAATCGCTGTTTTCGCGATATCAATGTCTACATCATACGGTAGTTCAAACAGTGCTTCTCCGCGACGAAAGTCTACTTCAATCCCTTTTGCACCTGCATTTTCAAGAGCAACCGCAATATGTTCTTCACAACCAGTGCAGGTCATTCCTTCAACGTTTAGCCGATATTTTTTCAATAAATTCGTCTTTTGTTCCGATTGAAATTCTTCTGCTTCGCCCGGGTGATAATTTGCGTCAGCAATCGCCTTTATTGCACTTTCAACCTCAATATCATCGGACAGTTCAAATACTGCTTCACCACGACGATAACTAGACTCAATATTTTTAGCACCTATCTTTTCAAGTGCTGATTCTACGTGTTTTTCACAACCCGTACAAGTCATTCCTGAAATGTTTACCTTAAATTTATTCATAAAAAAGCTCCTTTCGTTAATTAATCTCTCATGTTAATGTTTCTATTATTGGACACGAATGTAATTGCTTTTCATCTGGACATCGTTGTTTTAAGTCGTCTAACATAGTTTCAATTCGTTTTAAATCCTCTATTTGTTTTTGCACTTCCTTTTGTTTTTTAGAAACAAATTCGAACATATCTTGACAACGAACTTCATCTTTATCTACAACACCAAGTAATTTATAAATCTCGCTTAAAGAGAAACCAAGTTCCTGTATTCGTTTAATAAGCCCAACACGCTTAACGTCATCATATGAATATATCCGATAACCAGCTTCCGTTCGGTGAGGTTCTTGTAATAAATTTTTTCGCTCGTAATATCTGATCGTTTCTTTATTAACTCCACATTTATCTGCAAACTCACTAATGCGATAAATCATCTTATTTCACCCCCTGAATATTATAAACCATGTACCATAGTACACGGTCAAGTAAATTGGACTATTTTATTTTTTTCCCAAAGTATCACTCGTATGTGATTGATACTTTTATATAATACTATTGATTATCCTAACATCCCACCAGAAAATCCGATTTAAACACCAGTTGTTTTTAAACTATTAAGAAAGTAATTCCACTATATATTCCGAAGACCCGAAATTTCATAGAGTAGCTCCCTAGAATCATGGAAAAGTAGTAAAAATAGTTGTTATCCTAGTTGATTAAAAAAATCCCTGATTTCCTCATCTTTTATAAAATAATATATAATTTTCCCCTCTCTTCTAGTGCCCAAGATGTTTTGATTGGCTAGTTTACGAAGATGGTGGGAAGTAGATGCCATACTGAGATTTAGTAAACAGGCTATATCACAGACACAGAGTTCTTCAACAGCAAGAAGATAGAAGATGATATTTATCTGTTTATTATCGGTAAATTTTGTTAAAATGCGAAGTGATTTTTGGACTTTTTCCTTTTCAAGGTAGTTCGTTGCGGTTGTAATACTTTGCTGATTTATAACATTCACTTGGCAGATACTATCTTTTTTCATAATATTTTCTCCTAGCCTAATATAGTCCATAGTATGTCAAAACTGTTATTTTCAATCAGGATATATATCCCCAATCCTAAATAAACAACGGCAATAAACCATCTGCTATATTTTTCCAAAATTTCTCCAACAGAAGAGACTTGTGCCAATTTTTGGGCAGAAAAAACCAAGAGATAAATCATGACTAGAAAGGTAAGTAAAGCTACTATCAAATTTGCTAAATTTAAGGTAGTAAAATATGGAACAAAGACACCAATATTGTCAGCACCACAACTTGCAAAAGTAATCATAGCGACTAGAAATATCAGGTTTTTATTATCTTTGCGCAAACCTTCTTTGGCAATAGCTTCTCCATCAGAATCTCCTAAAAGCAAAACTTTGAGACCTAGGAAAATTGGAATCAAACCGAGTAAACCTAAAATCTCTTTACTAGGAATATAATTTAAGACAAATGCAAAAAGCAAACTTAGGAATATTAGACTAACAGAGCCTAGAAATTGTCCTAAATAGATGTTAATGATGTCCTTTCTGCTTTTTCTTTTGGCAAAAAATAACATTAGGATAATAAGTAAGTCTACGGCTGTCCCAGAATACAGGATTATTGAAGTAACAATATTTTGAATCATAAAACACCTCATTCAAATATATTTTTGAATGTATTCTAACATTAAACTTTGTAGATGTCAACTTAAAATCCACCAAAATATAGATAAGAAGTTAGTGTACCAAATATTAAAAAGCCCTGCCATCGAAATGACAGCAGGGCTTAACTTCAATATCCAGATAATATATTTATCTAAAAAAGGTACAGTTTTTATTGATTTGTAGTGCGATATAATGAGTTTCCAAAAATCAAAAATCGCTTAAAATCAATATTTTGACATCTATTGACGTGTACTGAAACCCTTACTTAACCTCTGTAAGGATATAATTACGGTACCAGTATATCATAAATAATAACAAAATCTTGACTTTCCGAAACATAATGATTTTCCCGAAAGAAAGAGATCAACCTAAAAAATTACTGTCTTACTTATGTAATGTTTCTTTAATATAATATAGAAATAAAAAGTATGTAAATGAAAAGATTTATCACATTACTTTTAGTGTCTCTATCTACAATTTTATTAATTGCATGCTCTAACCAATCAAGCAATTCTTTAGATGGCGAATACCGTTGAATAAACGAGAGTAGAAATGAAGTTGCCTTTACCATTTCAGGTAACAAAGGAAATAGCAACAAAGGAGAGGCCGACACCTTTACAATTGATAAAGACAGTGCAACAATCGAACCGACTGGCTCTAATATCATAAACCGAAAAGAGAATTATACCTTCAAGGATGACGTATTCACTGTAGATATTTCAGGAACAAAGCAGGAGTATTACAAAAAGGATAGTGAAGAAATACAGCGACAAGTAAAACCCTCAAACTATTTGATATTCTTTATACAATAAAAACGATTTTGTACTGACCCCCAAAAGTTAGATTTTTTCTGTCTAACTTTTGGGGGTCAGTACACACCCGCATAGCGGGTATTTTTTTTTCTCGCACCTAGCGGAGTGAGACAGGCTAATAGTCACATAATAAAAAATTTACTTAAAGTCAGATTTTAAATACTTTAGAATAGTTCTTTCTAAAACTTACTCCCAAATTTTTTTGCTCGTATAATTCATCAGGGGTTTGGGGATTCCCCAAAATTCAAATCATCCCAAAAAGTACATACACTTTGTGTATACAAATTTTAGGATGATTTTGGGAGTGTGTGTATACAGACTCTGAGCTCGCAAAGTCATATTATGAGAAATCTTTCCTTCTCGATAAAATAATCCCAAAAATCAATTTGACTGTCATTTGTGTGTACAAATATTTTAAGAAGATATATAAAAAACGCTGCAAAATTTTTAACAGCGTTTCCTTATTTTAAAATTCTCATATGTCTTTCTTTTTTATGGTTAGCATCATAGTATTCCAGCATCGCATGATACAAACGAGCCTTCGTTTTATCTTGTTGTTTAATTCCATGAAGAAATAATTCTGCTCGCTTTAATTTCAATATGTATTCACATATCTGATCAAAATCCTTATCCATATTACTTTTGAAAATAAACATCTTTTTCCTCCATCACATCAACTATTTTTTGCATCAAAATAGACATATCCATTTTGTTTTCATAGCTTATTCTCCCAACTACAGTTGCAAGACGGGCTATAGAATTGATATTCTTTCCGACTTGTTCCAACTCTTCTGTTAAAGGAACTAAACCTTCAAAAGAGACTTTTTGGATGTTCAAATCTGTTCGTATTAATTTTTGTCTAGCAAACTCAGAAAAATTACGAATATTTTCCTTCCTCATACAATCATTTAATTTTTTATTTTCTTCTTCCGTCAAAAACACCTGTTTCAACACAGATTTTATTCTCATGGTCCTATCACCTCGTTTTCTTATTTAGTCGTTTTACAAGTTCTTTCACTTGTTTACTTGTCTTCTTTTCATATTCTATCATCAGCTCAACGCAGTAGTGAAATATCCTTACATTATCCAAATCCTCACTTTGTTCTGCTATTCTTTCTAACTGACGTAAGTTATTGATAATTCTTCTAACTTGAAATATAAAGTCATGATAAGATTCAAAATCAAATTGAAGATAAATAGGCGAGCTCTTAAATAACATTTTTCTGGCATAAGAGGAAAAACTTAGATGATTTGTCATTTCAATCAAGTTATTCACTATTTCATTTTGCTCCTCAGTGATGTAACATTTCTTTAGAACAGTCCTATATCTACTCATTTATCATATACTTCTTTCGGGCATTTTCATGGGCAATAGCTTTGCACTCCAGCATACGTTCCTGCTTTAAATTCTCCATAGACTTAAATAAATACGCCAAAGGAGACGTCGCATCCTCAGGAATCCGTTCAATCATGCTAATGACTTCATCACTAGTTACATACCCACTAGCCAAATACTCGCCTATCTTCATCTTCTGAGCATGTGTTAAAGTGTAATTGTTAGGATACAAAAATCTATCATTGTACTTATAAGAAATGGATTCTAACAAAGAATAATATTTGGGTGGAATATAAGTTTCAGGCTTTCTAGAACTATTATCCAGTATATTCTCAATCTCTTTCTTATTCTTATTCTTACTCTTGTTCTTAATCTCTTGCGTTACATTATCATTTTCATCCGTTACTGTAACGTTACAGTCTAAAACGAGTTGTGGCTCGCCTGTAATTAGTGCTTTTTGTTTTTGTCTATGACGAGCAACACGTTCCCTAGTTTGTTTTCTAATCTTTTCTAGTCCATCTATATTCTGATGTTTCTCCCATTTTGGAATGGTAATAGCGCCATCTATGATTTCTATCATGCCAAATTCTTCAAACATGCTGAGAGCTAATTTTACAGATGTAGCCTTTCGCCTAAACACTGTTGAAAGCATCTCTTCTGTGTAATAAACCTTGTTCCCTAGACTTAATATGCCACTATTATTTTGCTTTCCTGCAAGCACCAGAATTTTAAACCATATTACAATAAGAGTATCTCCTTCTGGCATTGATTCTATTAGCTGAATTTTTTCATCATCAAATATATCTGTTGTTATCTTGATCCACTGAACACCATTCATACGAGTACCTATCTTTCATATTGCTTCAACCATCGTGTTACTGCTCTTTTATCGTATAAAGTCACTCCATCAATCACCATGGTTGGCATTCCTTCTTTCGTCCATTTTTGGATTGTTGTCGTAGATACATCTAACCACCTAGACAAACCTGACATACGAACCATAGGTTTATAAAGTTCTTTATCTTCAAATACTCTTGCTACAGCATTTGAAATCATCTCATCATAGTGAGCACGTAATTGCTTCTCTAATTCTTTAGGAAGCTGGACAACTAAAGTAGTTTCCGACATAAATTCACACCTCATTTCTAAATTAAATAAGCTCCGAAACCATTTAATTTGTTATTCATTTTGAATTATATATCCTTTTTGAATTTTTGCCAAGCTTTTTTATTCAAAAAGAATAAAATGTGTTATAATGATAAAAAGGAGGTTCTTATGACGAATCATATTACTAAACTGATAGAAAATAGCGGAAAAAAATTGACAGAAATTAGCGAAGCTACAAATATAGCCTATCCTACACTTTCTGGATACAATCAAGGAATCCGCAAACCTAAAAAAGATAATGCTGAAAAATTGGCAAAATACTTTAATGTTTCCGTCGCTTACATTATGGGACTTGATAGCAACCCACACGCTCCATCAAATCTTAAAATTGTTACAGATAGTTTCAAAACATCTAAAATTGGTTCTGTGACACCTTTTAAAAGCGATATGGAGAAGTTAAAGAAGAGCATCGAATTTGGCGAAAGGGCATTAGCACTACCACTTGATGATAGTTTTTCAGATGAATTTCGTCATATATTCTCAGAATATCTAGCTGAGAAAAACAAACGTTTTATGTCTGAGTTTATAGATTATATGAATCACCAAAATAAAGATTCTAAAGTTTGGCAGAGCTGGATTAAAACAGACGAATACGCTATCCGCCAAGAAGATAGAAAAAATAGATAGACACTCATTTCTCAATTACATAAGCTCCGAAAACTTAGATACGGAGAAAAAATGTCTATACACAAATACAAAACAAAAAAAGGAATCCTATACTATGTCAGCTTTTACATTGGCTTAGATGCTTATGGAAAGAAAAAAAGGCACTTAAAGAGAGGGTTCAAAACCAAAAAAGAGGCAAAATTGTACGAAGCTCGTTTAGAAGCTGGTGTCGTTGCCCCCACAGTAAGTACCGACAAACCTAACCCCAAAGTCACTTATAAAGAACTTTATCAAGAATGGTTTAATGCCTATGTTGGTACCGTTGAAGAAACAACTTCTTCCCAAACTAAGAATATCTATCGAATACATATTCTACCAATATTTGGCGATAAATTTATTGACCAAATCAGTCCTTTAGACTGTCAAAACTTTATTACACAAAAATCTCAGACTTTCAAAAATATCAAACAGATAAAATCCTATACCTCAAAAATTTTTGATTTTGCAATCAACATGAACTACATTGATCGAAATCCAATGAAGAATGTTATCATGCCTAAAATCAAAAAAACTAGATCAGATAATTTTTGGTCACTGGAGGAATTACATCATTTCCTTGATATAGTGAAAGAAACCGAGCCATTTAAACATTTTGCTTTATTTAGACTGCTTGCATTTAGTGGACTACGAAAAGGGGAGTTATACGCTTTAAAATGGGCTGATATTAACTTTGACAGCAATCTATTGAACATAGATAAAAGTCTAGGAAGAATTGACGGTAAAGCGATTGAAAAGAGCACAAAGAATGAATCTTCAGTTCGTACAATCTATCTTGATGATGAGACAATCGATATTATTAAGCAATGGAGAAATTTCTATCTGAAAGAACAATCTCAGCTTCCTCTTACAAAGCTGAATATTAGTGATGAATATATGTTCTCTTACATATCAAGTAATGACAAAATTGAACCTTTGCATGCTGATTACATTAATAACGTACTGAATCGAATTATTAAAAAGCATAAATTAAAACCAATTAGCCCACATGGGTTTAGACATACACATGCAACACTTATGTCTGAAATTGGAATCGATCCTTCTAATACATCAAAACGTCTCGGTCATGCAAGCAGTCAGGTGACATTAGATGTCTATACTCACACCACAAAAACTGGTGAGAAAAACTCTATTGACAAATTTGCAGACTATCTCAATAAAGCAAAATAAATCATGATTTTAAAAATTTAGAAGAGGTTATCAGAAGGTTATCACAAAGCTATTTGAGCTCAAAAATCGACAAAAAAGCACTTTGCAAAATTTTTGCAAAGTGCTTTGAAACGTTGATATAATCGTATTGATTAACGTTTTGAGAATTGTGATGCTTTACGAGCTTTCTTAAGACCTGGTTTCTTACGTTCAACTTTACGTGAGTCACGTGTAAGAAGTCCTGCGCGTTTCAATGAATCGCGGAAGTCTGGGTCTACTTGAAGAAGGGCACGAGCGATACCGTGACGGATAGCTCCTGATTGACCAGCGTATCCACCACCTACAACGTTAACGAAAACGTCGTATGAACCTACAGTTGAAGTAACTGCGAACGGTTGGTTGATGACAAGACGAAGGTCAGCGTGTGGGATGTACTCTTCAACATCTTTTTTGTTAACAGTGATTTTACCAGTTCCTGGAACAAGGCGAACGCGTGCAACAGCGTTTTTACGACGTCCAGTACCTGCATATTGTGCTTGTGACATACTTTATTGTTCCTTTCCTTAGATAAGTCCTGAAATGTCAAGAACTTCTGGTTGTTGTGCAGCGTGAGTGTGCTCAGCTCCAACAAATACTTTCAACTTCATACCTTGAGCGCGTCCAAGAGTATTGTGTGGAAGCATACCTTTAACTGATTTCTCAATCAAACGTACTGCATTTTTAGAACGAAGTTCACCTGCAGAGATTTGTTTCAATCCACCTGGGTGGTTTGAGTGAGTGTAGTAGATTTTATCAGTTGCTTTTTTACCAGTCAATTTAACTTTTTCAGCATTGATAACAATTACAAAGTCACCTGTATCAGTGTGTGGTGTAAATGTTGGTTTGTTTTTTCCGCGAAGTACGCTAGCAACTACTGCAGAAAGACGTCCAAGTGGTACATCAGTTGCGTCAACTACGTACCATTTACGTTCAACTTGGCCTGGTTTAGCCATAAATGTTGTTTTGTTCATGATTTCTCCTATATATAGTTCGATTTTTGTTTACGGTGATGGGTGTTCCTTCCCATCGAAAAGTATTTGGAAGGTTCCGGGGCCTTTCAAATGGGGTAAACAATACCGCCTACTATCATACCAAATTTCACCCCTAAAAGTCAATAGATATGAAAAATATTTTTCTAAATTCCACTCTTTTTGTCTCTAAAAAACCTCGCTTTCGCGAGGCTCTTCTATTTATAAGATAAGGCACGTTTAAAGGTTTTCCAAGGACCTAAATCATCTGTCTGCAAAACGAGACTAGCATACATACGTCCGATAAAGACTGTTGCAGTTACTGCAAAAGCAATCGTAATCGCAAGCGAAATCCAAGCTTCTAACCCATTTGCATAGCCATTAATGGCTCTAAATGGCATGAAGAAGGTCGAAATAAAGGGAATATATGAACCAATCTTCAAGATGAGATTGTCACCAGCTGCACCTAGAGCTGTCACTCCAAAAAAACCACCTATAATCAAAATCATCAAAGGCGACAAGGCTTTTCCTGAGTCCTCAGGACGAGAAACCATAGAACCTAGGAAGGCTGCTAAAACAACGTACATAAAGAGGCTAACCAAGACAAACAATAAGGTGTTGAGCGAGAAAGCCTCTCCTATATGGTTTAAAATACCAGATTGTGCCAAGATTGGTAGGTCTTTAAAGAGAAGAATGGCAGCAAGTCCACCCACGACGTAAATGCCAATATGGGTCAAAATCACAAGAAGCAGAGCCAGCATGCGAGCGTAGAAATAATGACTAGCTCGGATACTAGAGAAGACCACCTCCATGATTTTGGTTCCTTTCTCGCTAGCCACTTCCTGAGCAGTGACACTAGCATAGGTAATCAAAATCATATAAAGGAAGAAACCAAGCCCTGCGGCCGCAATGGTTTGAACAATTTTTTTGTTTTCCTTAGATTCATCAATCTTCTCAGTAAAATCAACGGTTTGACTCAGGCGTTTTTCCTGTTCTTGTGACAAATTGGCTGCCGAACGATTGAGTTGGTATTGCAGTTCGTTGAGCTTATTGGTTACTGCTAGCTTGATGCCTGTTTCAAGAGAAGTTTCACCATGATAGACGGCCTTGAGGACGCTGTTCTCTTGGTCAATGGTTAGGTAACCCTTGATTTTCTCATCTTTAATAGCAGCTTGGGCACTGGCTTCATCCTTATAATCAAAGTTGATACCATTGGTACCCTTAAGCCCATCTTCCACAGATGGCACAGTTGTTACTACTGCTATCTTACTATTCTTAGCCATAGAAGACCCTTGGAGATAGCCAATTCCCCCAGATAGACCGATAAACAAGAATGGTGAAATCACCATAAAGAAGAAACTCCACGATTTGACATGTCGAAGATAGGTTTCCTTCATTACAACCCACATATTTCTCATACTTCCACCCCTGATTCTAGTTTAAAGATTTCATCAATTGTTGGCGCTTGCTGGTCAAAGGTTGCGATGTATTGCCCCTGAGTCAAGATTGGGAAGAGTTCCCTTCCAGCGCTCTCATCCTCTAAGATCAATTTCCAACTGCCTTGTTTGGTCAAACTTACCTGCTTGACATGAGGAAGATTTTCCAATTCTTCCTTGCTTCGTTCACTTGAAACAAAGAGACGCGTTTTCCCGTATTGATTGCGGACATCCTGAACTGGTCCATGCAAGACCACACGGCCATCTCGAATCATGAGAATATCGTCACAAAGCTCCTCGACGTTGGTCATGACATGGTCAGAAAAGATAATGGTTGCCCCACGTTCTTTTTCTTGAAAAATGACTTGCTTGAGCAATTCTGTATTGACTGGGTCCAATCCACTGAAAGGCTCATCCAAGATAATCAAGTCTGGTTCATGAATCAGAGTAATGATGAGCTGAATCTTCTGCTGATTTCCTTTTGACAGACTCTTAATTTTATCTGTCAGCTTCCCTTTCACTTCCAACCTCTTCATCCATTGAGGGAGTTTTTCCTTGATTTCCTTAGCATCCATGCCCTTTAGAGTCGCCAAGTAGCGAACTTGTTCAAGGACTGTCAATTTAGGCATGAGACTGCGTTCTTCAGGCAGATAGCCAATCCGAGCGTAGGTCTCTTGACGAATATCCTGACCATCTAGACTGATTTCTCCTTGATATTCTAAAAACTTCAAAATACTGTGGAAAATTGTTGTCTTCCCAGCACCATTTTTCCCGACTAGTCCCAAAATACGACCTGGTCGCGCCTGAAAGTCAACGCCAAACAAAACTTGCTTGGGTCCAAAACTTTTCTCTAGACTTCTTACTTCTAGCATCTTTCACCTCCGAAATGTCTTTCACTCATTATACTCCTTTTTGATAGCCTCTACAATGATTTCTGTCCATTTTTATCATCCTCATTTTAGTAAAAAATCTTAGGGTACTTTGAGTTATGAGTACATTATACACTGGTAAACTCCAATTTATCTTCTCTGTTCCTCAACTGTCTATTTTTGATCCTGAATTGTTATTTGAAAAGCAAAAATCCACCCCAAAGGATGGATTGATACTTTAACGCACTTCTGCATTGACTTTTTCTTCGAGCGATGCTTGGATTTTTTCCATATAGCGTGCAACTTCTTCGTCCGTTAAGCTATCTTCTGGATTTTGGAAGGTCAAGCTATAAGCCATTGACTTCATACCAAGTCCCAATTTTTCGCCTGAGAAGACGTCAAAGAGTTTGATATCTGTCAAACGTTTCACGCCGGCAGCTTGGATAGCGTCCACAACTTCTTGATGAGTGACTTCTGCCTTGAGGAGAAGGGCAACATCACGGCTAACTGCTGGGAATTTAGTAATTTCTACAAATGGAGTAGCTGGTTGAAGGGCAGTTTCGATGGCTGAAAGGTTGAGCTCAGCCACATACGTTTCTGGAATATCGTAAGCCTTGGCAGTGACTGGATGCACTTGGCCAAGGAAACCAAGAACTTGGTCACCGAGTGAAATGACTGCTGTACGACCTGGATGAAGGCTAGCGATTTCAGATATTGCTGTATAAGTTACTTCTAGTCCCAAGCGAGTAAATAGGGCTTCAAGGATTCCCTTAGCATAGAAGAAATCAACTGGAACTGCTGCTGTTTGGAAATCTTTTTCAGCAACCAATCCTGTCAAGGCAAAGGCAAAACTGTTGATTTCATTTGGAAGTTCTTCTTTTGGATTACCTGTTTGTTCAAAGACTTTCCCAATCTCGTAAAGGGCCAAGTTTTTATTCTTACGAGCTACGTTATAAGCCACCGTATCAAGGATACCTGAGATCATATTTTGACGGAGGACTGAACGGTCCACGGTCATTGGCCACATAAGTTCAGTAAGGTTACTTGGTTGAGCTGTGAACTCAACTGCTTTTTCAGGAGTTGTTAGAGCATAGGTGATGATTTCTGTCAAACCTGCTCCTTCAGCAATGGTACGAACTTGACGGCGAAGTTTTTGTGTCGCAGTCAATTCACCTGCTGTACCATCGTCTTTTGGAAGGCTGGTTGGCAAGCGGTCATAACCATAAATACGAGCGATTTCTTCAAAGAGGTCTGCCTCGATGGTGATATCCCAACGACGACGTGGGACGCTGACTGTAAAGCTTTCCGCATTTCCAGAAAGACCAAAGCCAAGGCGACGGAAGACGTCTTCTACATCCGCGTAAGAAAGTTCTGTACCAAGGACACGATTAACATCAGCAAGAGTTGAAGAAACTTCCACATCAGAGGTATCAAGCTCACCCGCTGAAACGATACCTTTACGCACCGTCGCACCTGCAAGTTCTGCAATCATGCTAGCCGCCGCATCAAGGGCTTCATTGACTGTTGCCACATTGATCCCTTTTTCAAAGCGAGAAGACGATTCTGAACGAAGGTTAAGGCGACCGCTAGTCTTACGAATTGATTTACCATTGAAGACTGCAGCTTCAAGGACGACACGACTAGACTTTTCAGAGATTTCTGTTGCTTGACCACCCATAACACCTGCAAGAGCTACTGGCTTGTCTGCGACAGTGATGACTAGGTCATTCACGTCCAAATCACGTTCTTCACCATCTAAAGTCACTAATTTTTCACCAGCACGCGCTTCACGCACACGGATGTCAGTTCCTTCAAAGGTATCCAAGTCAAAGGCATGCATTGGTTGACCAAAGTAGAGAAGTATGTAGTTGGTCACGTCCACTACGTTATTGATTGGACGGATACCTTCATTCATAAGAAGGTTTTGCAACCATTGTGGACTTGGTGCGATAGTCACATTGTCCAAGATACGAGCTGCATAGTAAGGCGCCTTGTTTGTCTCAATGCCCACAGAAAGAGCATCTGCTGCAGCTTGGTCAGTTTCTGAAAGAATAAATTCTTTAAAGTTGACTACCTTATCATAGATAGCTGCTACTTCGTGAGCCACTCCACGCATAGAAAGGGCATCCGCGCGGTTGGGTGTGATAGAAAGTTCGATGATTTCATCATCCAAGTCTAGATATGAGAAGACTTCCTCACCTGGAACGGCATTTTCTGGCAAGATTTGGATGCCATCTGCGAATTCCTTAGGCACAACTGAGTCAGAAATTCCCAATTCGCCAAGCGAACAGATCATTCCAAGTGACTCTAAACCACGGATTTTCCCTTTTTTGATTTTGTAGTTGTCAGCGATGCGAGCTCCTGGAAGAGCCACCATAACCTTGATACCAGCACGCACATTTGGGGCACCACAAACGATTTGACGGGCTTCTTCTTCGCCAACGTTAACCTGACAAACATGAAGGTGAGTTTCTGGCACATCTTCGCAAGACAA
Organism: Streptococcus bouchesdurhonensis; assembly: GCF_948472335.1. The sequence continues at coordinate 83,316 of NZ_CAOKTW010000013.1, forward strand.
GACCTCACCGACGACAATTTTTGAGAGACCAGCAGCCGGTGATTCGACACCTTCTACCTCGATCCCTGTAGTTGACATTTTTTCAGCCAACTCTTGTGATGGAACATCAATGTCCACCAATTCTTTTAACCATTTATAAGATACAAGCATAATTTAGTTCTCCAGAATGACAGTTGCCACTCTAGTTCTTTTCCTTTCCTATCATTTCAATAGAAGAATCATCTTCTTACCTTAATTTCTTTCTCAGTAACCAATCCGTATCTACTTTTTGACCAACCATAAAATGATGTTGGCTAAATTTTTCAAAACCATATCGATTATAAAACGCTTGAGCTTTTGTATTATGCTCCCAAACACCTAACCAAGCCCAGGAAAAACTATTTTTGGTAGCAAGTTCAAGAGCAAATTCAAACAGTTGCTTACCGAGTCCAAATCCTTGGAATTTTTGTAGCACATAGAGACGTTGAATTTCAAAAGCATCCTCTAATTCTCTCTCAGTCTGAGCACTTCCCCAGTTGACTTTGAGAAAACCAGCTATCTCCTCTTCATGCATAATGAAATAGGTTTCGGATTCTGGATTTTCCAACTCAGTTGACAAAACTCTCAGACTATAAGCCTCTTCAAAGTATTCCTGTAACTGCTCTTCCGTATTATCATGAGCAAATGTTTCACGAAAGGTTTGTTTGGCAATTTTAGCCAACACCTCAACATCTGCCATTTCTACTTTTCTAATCATTATTTAAACTGTTCTGAGAAGCGGACATCTCCTTGGTAGAATCCACGGATATCGTTGATTCCGTAACGGAGCATAGCTACACGCTCTTGTCCAAGACCAAAGGCAAATCCAGAGTAAACAGTCGCATCGATACCACTCATTTCAAGGACACGTGGGTGAACCATACCGGCACCCATAATTTCGATCCAACCTGTTTTCTTACATACGTTACAGCCTTCTCCACCACACTTGAAGCAAGAAACATCCACCTCAACAGATGGCTCTGTGAATGGGAAGTAAGATGGACGCAGACGGATCTGACGCTCTTCACCGAACATTTTTTGCACAATCAACTGAAGGGTTCCTTGAAGATCAGCCATAGAGATATTTTTCCCAACAACCAAGCCTTCAATTTGGTGGAACTGGTGACTGTGGGTCGCATCGTCTGTGTCACGACGGAACACACGCCCTGGTGAGATCATTTTCAAAGGACCTTTAGAGAAATCATGGGCATCCATAGCACGCGCCTGAACTGGAGACGTGTGAGTACGTAGCAAGATTTCTTCTGTGATATAGAATGTGTCCTGCATATCACGAGCTGGGTGGTCTTTTGGAAGGTTCATACGTTCAAAGTTATAGTAGTCTTGCTCCACTTCAAAACCATCCACGACTTGGTAACCCATCCCAATGAAAATATCTTCGATTTCTTCACTGGTTTGTGTCAAAACGTGACGGTGACCAGTAGCAACTGGGCGACCTGGAAGCGTCACATCGATACTCTCGCTAGCCAGTTGAGCTGCGACTTTCTTTTCTTCCAAGAGCTTAGCTGTTTCTTCAAAGGCTGCTGTCAAGACATCACGAGCTTCATTGACGTGTTTCCCAATGATTGGACGCATCTCAGCAGAAACATCTTTCATCCCTTTGAGGATTTCAGTGAGCGAACCCTTTTTACCAAGGACAGAGACACGCAAATCTTGCATCTCTTTTTTATTTTCAGCAGTAATCTGCTTCAAGCTAGCCAGCGTTTCTTCACGAAGCGCTTTTAATTGTTCTTCAATAGTTGACATAATTCCTCCATCAGTCGCTTATCAGATAAAAAGAAAACCACATGCCAAAAACTCCACTCGGAGCGTTGACACGCGGTACCATCCGTTTTCATCTGACAAGTCAGACCTTCATTTCTAAATCCATGCGCAAGTGAATTCACCCAGCTTTCATATAGAGAGCTTGCAGTCACGTCTCTCCTCCCTGATATACTTCCCTTGAGTTACTAGTCTTGCAGATTTCTATTCAATTACTACATAGTTTATCAGATTTTTAGTTAAAAAACAAGTTAGATTAGATTAATTTCAGTATAAAAAGGAACAAGACGCAATGCACTACCTATTTGTAGGGCCTGTTTCATCTGCTTTCCTTTTCAACAAGAGAGTTGCTGCTTGATTAAAACCATCACACCAGTTATACCATTTTGCTTCATACTCATCTTGAGCTAAGATATGATTTTTTAAATCCAGAACAGAGTAAATTTTTCTTTCTTCGCAGGCTTGCGCATAGAGATGATATAGTTCATCACCACCATCTCTATCCCACTCAGCAGAAATCGTATCCCTACCTGCCAATAAAGCCTGATAAGCCCTGTGATGCCCATCTGTAATCAACAAGCAATCTCCAAAGGCAAGAATACTGATTGGATCGACTTGGATTGTTTCTGCCGACTGGTAAAGTGTCTGGATGCCTTCTAGTTTCTTTTCTGATAAGTATAGTTGAGTCGGATGGAGAGCTTTTATGTTGACTTTCATTTCTTTCTCCTCAAGAGAATTTGATATTCACTTCTGCTTGCCTTTAAATCGCCATTGGAAGCGAAGCTTGTCATAGAAAGGAAACTCGATAAACAAGACTCCCAAGCCTACACAGAGACTAGCAAGAACATCTGATGGATAGTGAACTCCCAGATAGACCCTTGATACCAGCACACTGACTAGGTAGAGGCCTAGCACGATTTGTACAATTTTTCTCCAGACTGGATTTTTAATCCGTTGACTGAGAATGACAATCAGAGAACCGACCATCAAGGTTACAGCCAGAGAATGGCCGCTTGGAAAGGAAAATCCCTTCTCCTCAACCAAGTGTAAAATAGCTGGTCGTGGGCGCTGGTAGATATTTTTAAAGGTCACGATTAAAAGAGCTGCCAAAGCCAGATTTCCCAGCATGAAGAAACTTTCTATCTTCCACCGCTTACGATAAAAGACAAAAGCTGTAATAACAACCCAAGTGATAATCACTGGAATATCAATCAAGCGTGTGATGGCCCTAAAAAGAATAGTCAAGTAATCTGGCAAGTCTCCTCGAACGGCAGTCTGTATCGGTTGGTCAAAACCGACCAGCGTTTCAGGGTAAAATTTGACCATATAGCCAAGAATAACGAAAAGTAAAAGGGCAAAACTGCCCTTCATTAAAAATGTTTGTTTATCTCTCATAATGTTTTAAGGTTGGTTTCAAGAGAACATACAACAACCAGAATGAAACGGAAAAGATTACACCCTCAATCAAGTTAAAAGGTAATACCATGGTCATTAGGTAGTTGGAAAGTCCCAAAATTTTTCCAATATCAAAGTTAGCAAACTTAGCGTACAAAGGAACAGCATAAACATAATTGAGAACCAACATAGCCACGGTTAAACCAATAGTCCCAGCTAGAGAGCCTAGTAGGAAACGAAGGGTTGTCCGTTCCTTTTTCCAAATCAAAGCAAATACGATGACAAAAACTCCCAAAGCTACGATATTCATTGGCAAACCAATGTAAGTATTCACTCCCTGACTGTTAAGAAGCAGTTTCAAGAGTGAGCGAAGCAAGAGAACTCCTAGAGCAGCAGGCAAATCCATGACCACTAAGCCCACAAGGACTGGCAAGATACTAAATTCGATCTTGAGGAAGGACGCCGCTGGTAAAAGCGGAAAGTCAAAGTACATCAGCACAAATGAGATGGCTGATAAAATCGCAATGGTCGAAAGTCGACGTGTGTTTGTCATAACAGGTTCCTCCAATTTTCTATAAAATCAGAAGAAGTTAGAAAGGATTCCTCTATCTATTCTCACTTTTTATATCCCAAAAGTTCCCTCTAACTCCGTTGAGCAAGCGGTTACAGTTTGGCTATAAATCTATCAGAACAGACAAAGCTATTCTTTCGTCTTCTCCCATCCAGACTATACTGTCGGTTGTGGAATCTCACCACATCAGCTTGCGCTCGCGGACTTATTTGGCTAAGATATTTTAGATTTATCTAGGCGTCGCAGTCGAAGATAATACTTAAAGTATATCGAGACAAGACAACGACGAGAAAGCTAAAATAGCTAGTCAAATTTACCGCCGGTCGGGAATCACACCCTGCCCTGAAGACTCTTTTATCATAACAAAAAACGCTTGCAAGCGCAAGCATTTTGTTCATTTTCATTTTCATTTTTTATTTCAATTTATCCACTTCATAGGTATGAACAAGCTCAAGACCTGCAAAGTTCTGCTGGCGGAGAGCCTCATAGACAATCATGCAGACGGTATTAGACACATTGAGACTGCGAACATGTTCATCATTCATGGGAATACGGAGAGCTTTCTCAGGATGTTCTCGCATAAAGTCCTCCGGCAAGCCCTTGTCTTCACGTCCAAATAGAAAATAATGGTCTTCGTTAGTCGATAAATCCACATCAGAATACACTTTCTCAGCGAATTTAGAAATCAGATAGAGGTTGCCCTTCATCTGAGACATGAAATCCTCTAAACTCTCGTAAAAATAAATCTCTAGCTTATCCCAATAATCCAATCCAGCTCTCTTCATCTTACGGTCATCAATAGGAAAGCCCATAGGCTTGATGATGTGGAGGGGAGAATTGGTTGCAGCGCAAGTACGCGCGATATTGCCTGTATTTTGTGGAATTTGTGGTTCAAATAATACAATGTGATTTGTCATGACTTGCTTCCTTTTACCATTGCAAAAAAATAGCCACACTGCCCGGAGTCAAGCTCAGCAAACAGCGTGGTTAAGGCATCGTTAACTTACCTCACAACAGGTTTGAAGTAAATCAGCGAAACTACTTTCTTAGTATAACACTTTCAGAATCATTGTCAATAGAAACGACTTGATTTTTTCAATTTTTTCAAGCTATTTCCAAGGGTTGTAAAATCGTCCCTGATTCTGCAAGATAAGTAGTAAACTAGTTACTAAAAACAAGGCTGCAAAGAACAAGGTAAGATAGTCTCCTTTTTTCAAGGCCTGATAACTATACCAAGTGCGTTTTTTCTCTTTCCCAAAGCGTCGAAGCTCCATGGCGGTCGCGATGGTATCAATGCGTTCTAGCGAGCTAAAAATCAAGGGAGTAATAATGCGCAGATTGCCTTTGATTCGTTGCATGAGAGAAGCTTTCTTAGATAATTCCATCCCACGCGCTTCCTGAGACATCTTGATGGTAAAGAATTCTTCCTGCAAATCTGGAATATAACGCAAGGTCAGGCTGACAGAATAGGCAATCTTGTAAGGCACTCCAATTTGATTTAAACTGGAAGCAAACTGACTAGGGTGGGTTGTCATCAAAAAGATAATAGCCAGAGGAATGGTGCAAAGGTACTTAATGGCCAGATTTAGCAGATAAAAGAGCTCTTGACTGGTCAGAGTGTAGGCACCGATTCCTTGCCAAATGACACTTTTAGCACCATACAGCCCCACTCCGTACTCAGGAGAAAAGAGATAGACCATCAAGACGTTTAAAACGGCAAATACCGTCGCAAAAACTGCCACAAAGGAAACATCTTTAAAATGGATTTCTGACAAATAGAGGAGAAAGACCGAAAAGATGGCAATCAGAACAAGCAGTCTGGTATCATAGCTAATCATGGCCGCCAATGACACGAGAATGAAAAAGAGGAGTTTACCAGCACCTGACAAGCGATGAATCACAGTATCTCTATGCTGGTAACCGATTAATTTAGCTTGCATCCTTCTCTCCTTTCTTTGTAAAATGCCGTTAAAGCAAGTGGATCCACGTCTAGTTTCTTAGCCAAGTTAAAGATAGAGGTTTCTTTTAGATTGGCTTTTACTAGCAGCTCAGGATTGCTCAAAAGACTGGCTGGATCAGTATCGGCAATCAATTCCCCATCCACCATGACAAGAGCTCGGTCTGAATAATCCAGCATCAATTGCATATCATGGGTAATCATGACAATGGTATGACCTTTTTGATGCAGTTTTTCAAGAAATTCCATAATCTCAGTATAATTCTTCTGGTCTTGACCTGCTGTCGGCTCATCTAAGAGGATAATTTCAGCCCCCAAGACCAAAATTGAAGCAATGGTGACACGTTTTTTCTGACCAAATGACAGGGCAGAAATAGGCCAATTACGGAATTCATAGAGACCACAGATTTTCAAGGTTTCATAGACTCTCGTTTCAATTTCCTGCTCGTCCACACCTCGCAAACGAAGTCCTAGAGCCACCTCATCAAAAATCATATTGGTTGAAATCATTTGATTAGGATTTTGCAGCACATAGCCTACTCGTTCCGCCCGCTCTGCAACAGAGTCTTCTTTGATCTCCTGCCCTTCCCACAGATAGCGACCTTCCGTCTGAATAAAGCTACTTAAGGCCTTGGCAAGGGTTGATTTCCCAGCCCCATTTTTCCCGACAATGGCAATCTTTTCACCCTTTTTAATATCTAAATGAATGGATTTTAAAATCGGTCTATCATCATAAGAAAAAGACACGTCCTCTAATTTAAAGAGTGACTGCAATTCTGGGGTTTCTTTTACCAATTCAGTCTTTAACTGAACATGACCTTTTGAGATAGACAAGTTATCCAGATCTGCTAATTGTTCTTCCTTGACTAAATCCACACCCAATTGACGGAGAGTGGTTAGGTAAAGGGGTTCCCGAATTCCATTTTGTGTCAATAAATCAGTCGCCAGTAACTGGTCAGGACTCCCATTAAAGAGGATACGACCATCGTTTATCAAGATAATCCGATCCACAGGGCGATGCAGAACATCCTCTAAACGGTGCTCGATAATAAGAGTCGTCGTCCCCTCCTCCTTATGAATCTGGTCAATCAATTCGATAATATCCTGACCTGACTTGGGATCCAGATTAGCGAGTGGCTCATCAAACAAAAGAATCGGACTCTCATCAATCAAGACACCAGCCAGACTGACTCGCTGCTTTTGTCCACCAGACAAATCCTGAGGTCGCTGAGCTAGTAAATCAAGAAGGTCCAGCTTTTCAGCCCATTTATAAACACGATTTTTCATCTCATCTAGGGCTGTCACATCATTTTCCAGAGCAAAAGCCAAGTCCTCTGACACGGACAAGCCGATAAACTGCCCATCTGTATCCTGCAAAACCGTGCTGACCAGATGAGACTTATCATAGACACTCATATCAAAGGCCGCTTGCCCCTTGATCAAAAATTCTCCAGACATCTGACCCTTGTAAATATTGGGAATAATTCCATTCAAACACTGACCCAAGGTAGATTTACCTGACCCAGATGGGCCAACAATTAAGACTTTCTCTCCCTTATAAATAGTCAAATCCACCCCTTGCAAGGTCGGCTCTTGTTGTGTTTCATACCGGAAAGAGAAATCCTTCCACTCAATTATAGCTTCTTTCATCTTACTCTCTTCATTCGCTTCTTAGACTTCTATTTTATCATAAATCTACCCCTTCTTGCAGACTCTTCTCTTAAAATCTTAGTGCCAAAAAATTCCTAGCCTAGCTTGCTTACCTTACTAGCCTATAAACATCGAAAAAGACCGGTTTCCCAGCCTTTTCCCTTATATTAATCCTTTTTCAAACTTCCTGAACGAGTCTGCGTACGTGAATAAGCTAGCAAGAGAAGGGTACCTGCGATAGCTACAGTTACAGCATTACCAATACCCGCAACAATCCCTTGGGCAAATACTTTTTCTGCCGCTTCTTGATAAATCACAACATCTCCAAGTGGTGCCAAGACACCCCAAACAAGAGCATTTGCAACAATCTGAATGAGGTTAAAGAAGACAATATCCTTCAACTCAAAAACACCCTGTGTTACTCGAATGTATTTTCTAAAGAGTCCGACGGCTAGACCAAAGAGACCACTAGCAATAATCCAAGTCCACCAAAGACCGTAGCCAGCAAGAGAGTCCTTCACTGCATGACCAATTAAACCAACAAGTAATCCCACTAGAGGGCCAAAAATGATAGATAAGAGGCTCTGTACCGCATACTGAAGCTGGATGCTTGTATTTGGAACAGGTGTCGGAATGCTGATCATCCCGATGACAACAAAGAGCGCAGCTCCAACACCGATAGCAACAACTTGTTTAATTGATTGATTTTTCATCTATATTCTCCTATTTTATGATTCTATTTTCTTTATTTCAATGGTCCAAGATGAACCGACACCCACATTATAGGCCTTGGCAAAGGAACCTTGGTTGATAGCCAGACCTAAACGATAGAGAGAGTTGATGTAAAGGATGGGTTGCCCAATTCTCACATCTGCAAATGATTTGCCATAAACAACCTGATTTTGATAGACCAGCATATCTGCATGATAGATAGTCACCTCAAAACGGTCACCGAATGCTGGTCCCAGCTTGTAAAACTCTTCTCGTGTGATAGAGGTCCAAAGCGAGCCGAAACGCACATCCAGAATATCAATAGCTCCCTTCACCAAATGGTCTTCAATGATGGTCTCTACGACTGGAAGCTCCACAATCTGATCCACACTGAGCTCTGGTCCCACTTCCTCAAAAGAAATGTGACCACTGGCCAGTTTAGCACCAGTATAGGCATAGACATCACGACCGTGGAAGGTATAAGAATGCTCTGTATTTTGACGTCTATTGGCCACTTCAGAAATCTCACGAATAGCTACAATGCCAACGTGTTTCTTGATAAAAGAAAGCGTCCCATTATCTGGCGTGACAATGTATTGATTTTTTGCAGTCTTGGCAACTACACTCTTACGTTTCGAGCCGACACCTGGATCGACAACCGATACAAAAGTCGTTCCCTCAGGCCAGTAATCCACCGTCTGAAAGAGACGATAACTCCCCTCAAAAATATTATAAGGCGTAATATCGTGCGTCAAGTGATGAATTTTTAAGGTTGGAGATTCTTCTAAAGCCACTCCAATCATAGCCGATACCGCACCATCTACCAGACCAAAGTCTGATTGTAATACCAGTAAATTATTATTCATTTTATCTCCTTATACACCCTTTATCATACCATATTTCAGAGAAAGTCGCTAATAGCTATTTCAATTGGTTAGGGTATAGTTTTACCTTATAGCAAATTTCCTACTAAAAACTCTGGTGATTAGCTAGTAGGTGCATTTTTTCTTGAAAAAAGGTATGATAGTTACATCATGAAAAAGTAGGTTTTATTATGAAAATTATCCTTGTCGGAGGGGGAAAAGTTGGTTCTGCCCTCTGTCGCTCTTTGCTTGCAGAAAAGCATGATGTTTTGCTGATTGAGCAAGACGAAGCTGTCCTCAATCATATTGTTAATCGCTTTGATATCATGGGTATCCTTGGTAACGGGGCCGATTTTACCATCCTTGAGCAAGCCAGTGTCCAGGATTGTGATATCTTTATCGCCCTGACTGAATACGATGAAGTGAACATGATTGCAGCCGTTCTAGCCAAAAAAATGGGAGCTAAAGAGACCATCGTTCGGGTGCGGAACCCTGAATATTCTAACTCTTATTTCAAGGAAAAGAATATTCTCGGTTTTTCTCTTATCGTTAACCCTGAGCTCTTGGCTGCCCGCGCTATCGCGAATATCATTGACTTCCCCAACGCCCTCTCTGTCGAACGTTTCTTTGGTGGACGGGTCAGCTTGATGGAATTCACTGTTAAATCCTCCAGTGGTCTTTGCCAAATGCCCATTTCTGATTTTCGGAAAAAATTCGGCAATGTCATTGTCTGTGCGATAGAGAGGGATCATCAAATTATCATTCCAAGTGGCGACATGACTGTACAGGATAAAGATAGAATCTTTGTCACTGGTAACCGTGTTGATATGATGCTCTTCCATAATTATTTTAAATCTCGTGCCGTGAAGAGCCTTCTTATTGTTGGAGCTGGTAGAATTGCCTATTATCTACTAGGTATCCTCAAAGACAGTCGTATCGATACCAAGGTTATTGAAATCAATCCTGAAATCGCTAGCTTCTTTAGCGAGAAATTCCCAAATCTCTACATCGTTCAAGGAGATGGTACCGCAAAAGATATCCTGCTGGAAGAAAGTGCTCAAAACTATGATGCCGTTGCGACTCTAACAGGAGTCGATGAGGAAAATCTGATTACCTCTATGTTCCTTGACAGGGTAGGTGTACAGAAAAATATCACCAAGGTCAATCGTACCAGTCTCCTCGAGATTATCAATGCACCTGATTTTTCAAGTATCATCACACCTAAAAGCATCGCTGTAGATACGATTATGCACTTTATTCGTGGTCGGGTTAATGCCCAGTATTCAGACCTTCAGGCCATGCACCATCTAGCCAATGGCCAAATCGAAACCCTGCAATTTCATATCAAGGAAGCTAATAAAATGACTGCCAAACCTCTTTCTCAACTAAAACTAAAAAAAGGGGTTCTTATAGCAGCCATCATTCGAAAGGGCAAGACTATTTTCCCTACTGGGGAGGATATGTTGGAAGTTGGAGACAAGCTCCTAGTAACAACCTTGTTGCCAAACATCACCAAGATTTATGACTTGATCGCGAGGTAAGAAATGAATAAAAGTATGATTCGCTACCTCCTTTCAAAATTACTTTTGATTGAAGCTGTTCTTCTTTTGGTTCCTGTGTCTGTCGCTGTCTATTACCGTGAATCGAGCCAAGTCTTTACGGCCCTCTTTTCAACAATAGGGATTCTCGTATTACTAGGCGGTTCAGGAATTTTACAAAAGCCCAAAAATCAACGGATTTATGCCAAGGAGGGAGTCTTGATTGTTGCCCTCTGTTGGATCCTTTGGTCCTTCTTTGGCGGTCTCCCCTTTGTTTTTGCTAAGCAAATTCCCAGCGTTATCGATGCCTTTTTTGAAATTAGTTCTGGCTTTACAACTACTGGAGCAACTATTCTGAACGACGTTTCGGTTCTCAGTCGTTCCCTCCTCTTCTGGCGAAGTTTTACCCACTTGATTGGAGGGATGGGAGTGCTTGTTTTTGCACTTGCTATTATGGACAATGCCAAGAATAGCCACCTAGAAGTGATGAAAGCTGAGGTTCCTGGCCCTGTTTTTGGCAAGGTTGTATCCAAACTCAAAAATACTGCCCAGATTCTCTATCTCCTTTATCTAGCTCTCTTCTCCCTCTTTGTCATCATCTATTATCTGGCTGGCATGCCCCTATTTGATAGTTTTGTCATTGCCATGGGAACAGCAGGTACAGGAGGTTTTACCGTCTATAACGATGGAATCGCCCACTATGGTAGCTCACTGATTACCTATCTGGTTAGTATCGGAGTTTTGGTTTTTGGGGTAAATTTCAATCTCTACTACTACCTCATGCTCCGTCGCGTCAAGGCCTTCTTTGGAGATGAAGAACTCCGAGCTTACTTGGTAATTGTTCTGCTTTCTACAGGCTTGATTAGCCTCAATACTCTCTATCTCTATCCAGGATTTTCAAAGAGTTTTGAAATGGCCTTCTTCCAAGTTTCCAATATCATTACGACGACTGGTTTTGGTTACGGGGATATTACCAACTGGCCCCTCTTCTCCCAGTTTATCCTTCTCTTCCTCATGGGAATCGGTGGTTCTGCTGGTTCAACCGCAGGTGGACTCAAGGTTATTCGAGGCCTCATCCTTTCAAAAATTGCCAAAAACCAAATTTTGTCAATTCTATCGCCCCACCGTGTTTTGACCCTCCATGTTAATAAAACGGTGATTGACAAAGATACCCAGCATAAGATTCTCAAGTACTTTGTCATCTATTCTATGATTTTGCTATCCCTTATCTTTATTGTCAGCCTAGATAGCAATGATTTTCTAGTCGTTACCAGTGCTGTCTTTAGCTGTTTCAATAATATCGGACCTATTCTAGGAACCACTTCTAGCTTCTCAATCTTTAGTCCTATCTCAAAAATTCTCCTCTCCTTTGCAATGATTGCAGGGCGCTTGGAGATTTATCCAATCCTACTTCTCTTTATGAAGAGAACTTGGTCTAAGAGATAAAATACAACCACACCTTGTAAACCTACAAAGTGTGGTATTTTTATTTTCATACTCTTCGAAAATAAAAATACCACGTCAGCTTCGCCTTGCCGTATATGTGTGACTGACTTTGTCAGTCTTATCTACAACCTCAAAGCGGTGCTTTGAGCAACCTGCGGCTAGCTTCCTAGTTTGCTCTTTGATTTTCATTGAGTATCAAATACCTCCCGCAACTCAACAAGTATCTTTGAATCCCGGTCAGACATTTCAATACCTGACTTAAGGAATTTAATAGTCCAAAAAATAACCCTCAGTCGTTTGACCGAGGGTTCCTTTTCATTATTCAAGTTAATTGATTAGCTCAATGCATCATCCATTGAAAGAACTTCGTGGAAGACACGTTGTGTCAATTCAGTTTTTTGTTCTGGAGTGAGGTATTTAGTGTTTACACAGTATCCAGAGATACGTACGATAACGTCTTCACCTGACATGATCTTTTCGTAAACATCGTTCAAGTCCATAACGTTCAAGTTAACGTGTTGTCCACCGTTTTCAAAGTAACCATCAAGGATTGTTACCAAGTTATCAACTTGTTCGTCACGAGTCTTACCAAGAGCGCGAGGTGATACTTGTGTAGTCAATGAGATACCATCAGCTGCATAACTAAAGTCAAGGCTAGAAAGTGAGTTCAAGTTTTGCAACCATCCACCTTTAGCTTTGTTAGATGGGTTAGCACCTGGTGAGAAGAATTCAAGTTTAGACAAGTTGACAGAACCATCTTCGTTGAGGTATACACCTTTGTGGACTGGTGAGTTACCAGTTTGTTTAGAGTAAGCAACATTAGATGTGATTGTCAAAAGTGATACTGTAGCTTCTGCGTCTTTGTAAAGTTTGTGGCTACGTAGACGAGTTGTGTAAGCTTCGATCAACCATTCTGCCAATTCGTTTGAACGTGGGTCATCTTCACCCCAACGTGGGTATTCACCGATTGTTTCGTAATCGTAGATGTAGCCATTTTCGTCACGGATTGGTTTAACTGTAGCGTATTTGATAGCTGACAATGTATCAACAGTGTTAGCAAATCCACAGATACCGAATCCCATGTTCGCACGTTGTTTAGTTGGCAAGAAGGCCATTTGAACAGCTTCGTAGTTGTACTTATCAGTCATGTAGTGGATGATGTTCAAAGCATCTACGTAAGTGTCAGTCAACCAGTCAAGAGATTTTTCAAAGTTAGCTTTAACTGATTCAAATTCAAGAACTTCGTCACGGATTGGTTCGATGTCAAATACTTTGTAGTCTTTGTGAACATCGTCGTAACCACCGTTCAAACCAGTAAGAAGGGCTTTCAATACGTTTACACGAGCACCGAAGTACTGGATGTTGTGGCGTTGTTCTTCATTTTCTGGGTCAAGTGGAGACACACAGCATGAGATACAGCTCATTTCACCATATCCGTCTTTAGCCATTGTTGTTACACCTTCATATTGGATTGAAGAGTGTTTGTGGCTCATGTGCATACAGTAGCGACGGAAGTTGTATGGCAATTTATCAGTCCAAAGAACTGTCAAGTTTGGTTCTGGAGAGTTACCGATGCTGTCAAGTGTGTTCAAGAAACGGTAGTCCATCTTAGTAACACGGTGACGACCGTCGTTACCCATACCAGCCATAGAAGTTGTGATGAAGGTTGGGTCACCTGAGTACAATTGGTCGTAAGCTTTTGTACGAGCAAATTTAACTGTACGAAGTTTCATAACGAAATCATCAACGAATTCTTGGATTTCTGATTCAGTAAATGTACCACGAGCAAGGTCACGTTCTGCAAAGATGTCCAATACGATTGGTACACGTCCTAGAGATGTAGCAGCACCGTTGATAACACGGCAGACAGACATGAAGGCGATATTAACCCATTGGATTGCTTCTTTAACGTTCATCGCTGGTTTGCGAACATCAACTCCGTAAAGGTCACCCAAGCGAACAACTTGTTGCAATGCTTGGTATTGAAGGTTGATTTCTTCACGAAGACGAATTGTTTCTTCATCGATTTCTTCGATTGCATTCCAGTCGTTTACTTTTTCTTGCATCAAGTAGTCTGCACCGTAAAGAGCAAGACGTGCGTAAACACCGATAATACGTCCGCGTGAGTATGCATCTGGAAGACCAGTTACAGTGTGAGCGTGACGAGCGCGACGAATGTTTGAAGTGTAAGCGCGGAAGATACCGTCGTTAACTGTTGTTACGTATTTAGTGAAGATTTCGTGAACAGCTGGGTCTGGTTCGTATCCATTTTCTTTCAAAGTGGTTTCAGCCATACGGATACCACCTTTTGGCATGAAGTTCAATTTGAAGAGTTCGTCATTTTGGATACCAAAGATAACTTCGTTTTCTTTATCGATAAATCCTGCAGGGATATCAGCGATAGAAGTTGGACGAGTGTCCATTGGGAAACGAGTTTCTTCGTAGTGAGCCTTAGTTTCTTCTACAATTTTTTTGATGTGAAGTGAACGTTCTGTTGGTCCTGCAAGGAAGCTTTCGTCTCCGTCATAAGGTGTGTAGTTAGCTTGTACAAAGCGTGACACACTTGCTTTTTCTTTCCAATCTACGCCTTTGAAGCCTTCCCAAGCTTTGTCAAAAATATCTTGTGCTTCAACAACTGTCTTAACAACCATGTTAATGTCCTCTTTTTTCTTTCTAGTAACATCCATCTGTTACATTCATGAGACAAGTATACCATACAGTAACCGATTTCAACAAGTGATAAATCCCTATTTTTACACTTTCTTTTCTAAAACAGTCTATATTTTATCCCAAACTGTATTATATTTTTGAAAAAATTAAAGCCTTTTTTCTTTTTTTCAGAAAAAAGGGTATAATAAAAGAAAATAAGCAGTAAAAAGGGGACCAGACATGTTGATTTTTCCTTTATTAAATGATTTGTCAAGAAAAATCATCCATATTGACATGGATGCCTTTTTTGCTGCGGTCGAAATCAGAGATAATCCTAAACTCAGAGGAAAACCTGTCATTATCGGTAGCGACCCTCGACAAACAGGTGGGCGTGGTGTCGTTTCCACTTGTAGCTATGAGGCGCGAGCTTTTGGTGTCCATTCAGCCATGAGTTCCAAAGAAGCCTATGAGCGTTGTCCCCAGGCCGTCTTTATCTCAGGGAATTATGAGAAATACAAGACTGTGGGCCTCCAGATTCGAGCTATCTTTAAGCGTTATACAGATTTGATTGAACCCATGAGCATTGACGAAGCCTATTTAGATGTGACAGAAAATAAACTCGGTATCAAGTCAGCGGTCAAAATCGCTCGCCTCATTCAAGAGGATATTTGGCAAGAACTCCATCTAACTGCTTCTGCTGGCGTTTCCTACAACAAATTCTTAGCTAAAATGGCTAGTGATTATCAAAAGCCACATGGTCTGACAGTGATTTTACCTGACCAGGCTGAGGATTTCCTCAAACAAATGGATATTTCCAAGTTTCATGGAGTAGGAAAAAAGACGGTGGAAAGACTTCATCAAATGGGTGTTTTTACCGGCGCTGATTTGCTTGAAGTCCCTGAAGTGACCCTGATAGACCGTTTTGGCAGACTGGGCTATGACCTTTATCGAAAGGCTCGTGGTATTCACAATTCCCCGGTCAAATCCAATCGTATCCGTAAATCAATCGGGAAAGAGAAAACCTATGGAAAAATTCTCCGTGCCGAGGAAGACATCAAAAAAGAGCTGACTCTCCTATCAGAAAGAGTCGCTCTCAATCTCAGTCAACAAGAAAAAGCTGGAAAAATTGTCATTCTGAAAATCCGCTACGAAGACTTTTCAACTCTGACTAAACGAAAAAGTCTGGATCAAAAAACGCAGGATGCTAGTCAGATCAGCCAAATAGCCCTGCAACTCTATGAAGAGTTGGACGAGAAAGAAAAAGGCGTCCGCCTGCTGGGGATTACCGTAACTGGATTTTAAAGCTCAATGAAAATCAAAGAGCAAACTAGAAAGCTAGCCGCAGGCTGCTCAAAACACTGTTTTGAGGTTGCAGATAGAGCTGATGCAGTTTGAAGAGATTTTCGAAGAGTATAAAACCTTGAAGAGTTGCCCCTTCAAGGTTTTTCTTATACAAATAAACGGACAAAGCTGTAAAGTAGTAAGACACTACCAAGCACGATACGGTATTTACCAAAAAGGGTAAAGTCGTGTTTTTTTACATAGCTTGTCAAGAAACGAATAGCGACCATGCTGACTGCAAAGGCTACTCCCATCGCAACCAAGAGCAAGAACAATTGCCCAAAGCTCAAGAGTTGTCCTGCTTTTATAAATTTGAAAATCTTTAAGGCACTAGCTCCAAACATAACAGGAATTCCAAGATAGAAGGTAAATTCCGTCACAACAGAACGACTGGTTCCATTTAACAAACCACCGACAATAGTCGCTCCTGAACGGCTAGTTCCTGGTAAAAGGGCAAGAACTTGGAAGAGTCCGATATAGAATGCTGTCGTATAAGGAAGTTTGTCCAACTCTGTTACACTTGGCTCTATAGCACGCGCTTCATTGCGCTTTTCCAAATAGATAAAGGCAATCCCATAGATAATCAACATGAGAGCAACAGAAACCATGTTATGGAAGTGGGTATCAAACCAATCATCAAATTTAAAGACGGCAAGTAAAGGCAAAGTGGCAACCAAGACCTTCAACCACAGTCTCCAAGTCTTACGAACTTCCTGCTTATCCTTAGTCGATTTGAAAGGATTGAGCTTGTTAAAGTAAATGACCATAACCGCTAAAATAGCACCAAGCTGAATCACGACATTAAACATGGACATAAAGGCTTCATTTTGATTTTGGTATTGGATAAACTCCTCTGCTAAAATCAAGTGACCTGTACTCGAAATCGGCAACCATTCCGTAATTCCTTCAACAATCCCGAAGAAGATAGATTTTAAAATTTCAATAAGATACATAGATTACTCCTTTTTCTATCTTCCATTATAGCATACTTTTTCAGTATATGGCAGTTCTCTTTAAAAGGCACCGATACTGCCACCGCCTCCTCCTCCAGAGAAGCCACCGCCAGAACTTCCACTTCCAGAAGATACGGAATAGGTACTTGCTGTGTTTGCGACGCTGGCATAATGGCTCATTTGCGCACTTGAATGATAAAACATACTATGCCAACCATAAGCTACATAGAGGTTGATATCTGGATTTTCCACTTGGATATGATGAACCTTCATCAAATGGCTGACCTTGTCCGCATAGCCAAATAAAGTCGCATAGACCAAGAGGCGATTCCAGACCACAATACTTTCCAATTCAGCCTGATCCAATCGTGCAATCTCACGCAACATATTTTCAAAACTGGTCCAGAGATAGTATACTTCTGCTCCTGCTTCATTTAGGACACCATCACGATTATCTAGCCGAAGCTTCCAATAATAGAAAACAGCCAACACCAAACCTAGAAAACCAAGTATAGGCAATGGGAGGAAAAGATAGCCATAAACATCCAAACTGTACAAGAACAAACCAAATCCGATAAATAGGGGTAGGATAGTAGAGAGTCCCATCCCCGCTTGCAAGGCCTTTTCTCCATCAGTCAAGGGACGATAATAATCCGGAAGCCCCCAGAAGGAAATTCGTTTTCTCACTCCTTCTTGCATCTGGTTCAATACTTCTTCAAAAGAAGATTTGAGTTGAAGCCCTCTTGCTTGAATCCGTTTTTCATCAGAGGCTTTTGCTCTACGATAAAGACTATCAGATACCTTGTAATCCGCAAACAAATTGGAAAGAATCTCTTCTTTTTTGCCTGAAAAAGCCAGATTTAGACAGTCTTTCTCAAAACTTGACAAACCATCTTCTTTTACTAGCCTCAAACCAACTGCATCTCCTTCTGAAATGATAGAGACATTCCCACGGTCTATCACATCTAGCAAGGTAGCTTGAATAAGTTGATCAAAGGTAAATTTTCCAGCTCCCTTGACCAAGGGACTCACTTCCTCCAAGGAGGTCGAGTAGACAGCCTCTGATAAAACCATAGGCTCTAATTCCATTGGTGGTTCATAGATACGATGATTTTTGGCATATTTGACCGAAGGAGTGGTCTTTCTTCTATAAATAAAATAGAAGCAGACACTCAATAACAAGGAGATAGAAAGTATCAAAGGGAAGACCCAGGTAACGAGTTGTTTACTTTGCTCTTTTTCTTTAAAAATCGAGTCTTCTATCTTATTAAATTCTTCTAAACGATTTCCTTTCAATCCCTGATCCCTAGCGCTAGCAAAATCAGTTCGAGGCCAGTAGGCATGCAATTCAACTCCACGCTTAGGCGGAAGATTGTCTAAACGGATAGTATAATCAAGGTTACTCTTTTCAATCGTTCCCTCTCTAAAAAGTTTCCCTGTATGGAAAAAGAGTTTTTCAGCCCCCTTGTCCCACCTTACATGAAATTCAAACTTTCCAATAGCTCCTGAACTATCTGTCAGAGGTTGCCAATTTAATTCAGCGATGTCATCATAAAGGAAAAGTAAATTCTTTAAGTTCCAAACGAGGTCAACTTCAACTGTGTCGCCTTCTTGACCTGAATTGTAGACTTTCACAGTATAACCATTCGCCTCTTCTGTCACTTCGCTAGTAACGTCTGTCAGTTCAGCACCGTTTTTCGAGGCCTGAACCTTTGGTTGAGGATCTATCTCAAATCCGCTAGGCATCTTGCCAGCACGTCCAAGTCCCACGATTTGCCCCTTAAAGTCCTCCTCAAACTGGTAAACTATCTTCTGTCTAAATTCTGCCGTATTGTCTGCATGAATATACAAATCTCCTTGATAAGAGTTTATCTTAAAATCAATGGCAAAAACCGAGAGTGGAAACATACAAAACAAACAAAATAACAGCAAGAAAAAAGTTTTTTTCATCAACTAAGTCCCCTTTTTTATCTTTGCTATCATTATATCATTTTTTCATAAGTAAGGGCTTACCTATGTTGAAAAATAGAGTTTTTTTCGATAAAATAGGAGACAGTTATTTTTTAATAGATTAGAAATAGGAGAAATCATGAGAAAAATATACTTATCTATTTTCACAAGTCTCTTGCTGATGCTGGGACTTGTCAATGTTGCCCAAGCCGATGAATATTTACGCATCGGGATGGAAGCAGCATATGCTCCCTTTAACTGGACTCAGGATGATGATAGCAATGGAGCTGTCAAAATCGATGGGACTAACCAGTATGCTAACGGATACGATGTTCAAATCGCCAAGAAAATCGCTAAAGACTTAGGTAAAGAACCTTTGGTTGTTAAAACAAAGTGGGAAGGTCTAGTCCCTGCCCTTACTTCTGGTAAGATTGACATGATTATCGCAGGTATGAGTCCAACTGCCGAACGCAAACAAGAAATTGCCTTTTCAAGCAGTTACTACACTAGCGAACCAGTTTTGCTTGTCAAAAAAGATTCTGCCTACGCAAGTGCTAAATCTTTGGATGACTTTAACGGTGCGAAAATCACTTCTCAACAAGGTGTCTACCTTTATGACTTGATTGGTCAAATCCCAGGCGCTAAAAAAGAAACTGCCATGGGAGACTTCGCTCAAATGCGCCAAGCACTTGAAGCTGGTGTTATCGATGCTTATGTTTCTGAACGACCAGAAGCTCTGACTGCTGAAGCTGCTAACTCTAAGTTCAAGATGGTTCAAGTAGAACCAGGTTTCAAAACTGGGGAAGAAGATACGGCTATTGCCATTGGACTTCGTAAAGATGACAATCGTATTAGTCAAATCAATACCAGCATTGAAACCATTTCAAAAGACGACCAAGTTGCCTTGATGGATCGTATGATCAAAGAGCAACCTGCCGAAGCTACAACAACTGAAGAGACTAGCAGTAGTTTCTTTAGCCAAGTCGCTAAAATTCTTTCTGAAAACTGGCAACAACTCTTGCGTGGTGCTGGTATCACTCTTTTAATCTCTATCGTCGGAACCATCATAGGTCTCATTATCGGTCTTGCCATCGGTGTTTTCCGTACTGCTCCTCTCTCTGAAAACAAAGCCATTTACGGCCTACAAAAACTAGTCGGCTGGATTCTCAATGTCTACATTGAAATTTTCCGTGGTACACCTATGATCGTTCAATCGATGGTTATCTACTATGGAACTGCCCAAGCTTTCGGGATCAACCTTGACCGCACACTAGCTGCTATCTTCATCGTTTCGATCAACACCGGTGCCTACATGACCGAAATCGTTCGTGGTGGTATCCTAGCAGTTGACAAGGGACAATTTGAAGCCGCAACTGCACTCGGTATGACTCATAACCAAACCATGCGTAAGATTGTCCTACCTCAGGTTGTCCGCAATATCCTACCAGCAACTGGTAATGAATTTGTCATCAATATCAAAGATACATCTGTATTGAACGTTATCTCTGTTGTCGAACTTTATTTCTCAGGAAATACCGTGGCAACGCAAACCTATCAATACTTCCAGACATTTACAATCATCGCCGTGATTTACTTTGTCCTCACCTTTACCGTAACACGTATCCTACGCTTCATCGAACGCCGCATGGACATGGATACCTATACTACAGGTGCTAACCAAATGCAAACGGAGGATTTGAAATAATGACACAAGCAATCCTTGAAATTAAACACCTCAAAAAATCCTATGGACAAAACGAAGTGCTAAAAGACATTTCTCTGACTGTCCACAAGGGAGAGGTCATCTCTATCATCGGAAGCTCTGGAAGCGGAAAATCAACCTTCCTACGCTCCATTAACCTCCTTGAAACGCCAACTGATGGACAAATCCTTTATCATGGACAAAACGTCCTCGAAAAAGGCTATGACCTCACGCAATACCGTGAAAAGTTGGGAATGGTTTTCCAATCCTTTAACCTCTTTGAAAATCTCAACGTGCTTGAAAACACAATTGTCGCTCAGACAACTGTCCTTAAACGCGAACGTACAGAAGCTGAAAAGATTGCCAAAGAAAACCTAGAAAAGGTCGGCATGGGGGAACGCTACTGGCAAGCCAAACCAAAACAACTCTCAGGTGGTCAAAAACAACGTGTGGCCATCGCTCGTGCCCTTTCAATGAATCCTGACGCCATTCTCTTTGATGAACCAACATCAGCTCTCGATCCAGAAATGGTTGGAGAAGTCCTCAAAATCATGCAAGATCTGGCTCAGGAAGGCTTGACTATGATTGTCGTAACCCACGAAATGGAATTCGCCCGTGACGTCTCTCACCGTGTTATCTTTATGGATAAGGGTGTGATTGCTGAAGAAGGCAAACCAGAAGACCTCTTTACCAATCCTAAAGAAGATCGTACAAAAGAGTTCCTTCAACGCTATCTCAAATAAAAAGAAAAGGCTGCATAAATCGTGCAGTCTTTTTGCTGTCCTCATACTCTTCGAAAATCAAATTCAAACCACGTCAGCTTCGCCTTGCCGTACTCAAGTACAGCCTACGGCTAGCTTCCTAGTTTGCTCTTTGATTTTCATTGAGTATCAAAATGAAAAGGCAGACCCTATTCAAGAATCCGCCATCATCCAAAGATTAATCTTCAAATTTTTCATGATTTTTTTCATAGAAATCAATTAAACCTAGAGCTGTTTCAAATGAAATATTTTTTACTTTTGCACGACCCTGCGCTAGAGCAATGATAGACATTTCACGCGCATTCGTTTCTTTAGAGATACGGTAGCCTGTGATCTTCTTATCACGAACCCAGCCAACAACTGATTCTACTTTTTCAAAGTTTGACTTAGCCATGTCCTTCTCCTATTTTCTTCTTTACGATATTTAATTGTATACGTTTTTATGTGTTTTGTCAATAAAAAAACATATATTCAATAAAATTAATGATTTATTTTTCTGTTACTATCTTATTAAAGCCGATAATATATAGGTTTTTACTTACTATAAACCATTAGTAAATACCTTTAAAATAATTGTATTATTAACTCTTTTGTTTGTAAAAATATTCATAATTTACAAATGCCAGTTCGGGATAGGTTAGACAGGTTTTATCTTCAACTTTATTCTATTTATCCAACTTTAAAACAATATTTCTAATAGTGAAAGACTTTCTCTCCACACTATTACTAACTATTATTTCTCTTCTCCTTCTTTGATATTCTTCCTGCCTTTATAAGCACTTTTCACTTGATCAACTGGTACTATTTATTTACTTTATCAATATTCCTTTTTATTTCTTCAAACCTATAAAAAGATGAGTCGTTAGGAGACAATAGTATCCTATCTTCTAACATTTTCCACTGTTTTTATCTTCTTAGTATCTTATCACTCTTCTCAGTTAACTCAGTATAAGGTTTCTCATTAGTATTGATTATTTTTTCTAATTCCTATTATATTTAACCAAATTTCAGATTAGACATATATAAAATAGTGGATTCTAAAAATACTCCTTATATATAACAAGTAATTTTACTCTCTTACTATAAACTGAATCAAAAAATAATAGGTACTATAATGACTTGTGATAGAAATAGCGTAATCGATTTCCTAAGTCCATAGGAATCGCCCCCTTTCTTCACCCTCATTATAGCACCTATACATCAGTTGTGCAAATAATATGATATTTTTTTATTAGTCCTCAGACAAGCATATTATAGAGCGTTTCATTACCATTTAAGTTAATATAAGATGGATCAAAACCTTCCATTCGACGAATCAAGCCTGCATAATCATGCTTATCTGCCAAGGCAATCCCAATTAATACTGGTCCTGTCCCCTTGCTAGCTCGTTTGATATACTCAAAACGTGTGATATCATCATTTGGCCCCAAGATATCATTTACAAACTCACGCAAGGCCCCTGGACGCTGTGGAAAATTAACCACAAAGTAATGCTTGATCCCATCATAAATCAAGGCGCGCTCCTCCATTTCTGGCATACGGTTGATATCATTATTTCCTCCAGAAATGATACAACAAATGGTTTTCCCCTTGATATATTCAGCTAAAACCTCTAGAGAGGCGATACTAGCTGCTCCAGCAGGCTCTGCGACTATCCCTTGCTTAGAATAAAGGTCAATCAAGGTTTCAGAAATCAATCCCTCATCGACACCTACCAAAGTTTGAACATGTTGACGAGTTGCTTCATAGGTCAACTGACCTACCTTTTGCACAGCAATCCCATCCGCAAATTTGTCAATTTCTTTGAGTTTGACTGGTCCACCAGCTTCAAAGGCAGCCTTCATGGAACGCGCTCCATTAGCCTCTACCCCAATGACTTCAATCTCTGGACTTATTTCCTTGATATAGGTAGAAACCCCAGCAATGAGACCACCGCCACCAACAGGGACCAAAACAGCATCAAAATCAATCGATTCTTTTCGAGCTTCTTCTAAAATCTCATAAGCAACTGTCCCTTGACCAGCTTGAACATGGGCATCATCAAAGGGATCAATAAAGGTACGATTTTCAGAGACTGTAAATTCTTGAGCTGCTTTGGCTGAGGCATCAAAAGTATCTCCAACTAATTTAATAGTCACGAAGTCCCCACCAAAAAAGCGAACTTGACCAATCTTTTGTTGCGGAGTAGTAATTGGCATGAAAATAGTTGCAGGAATCTTCATTTCATTGCAAGTATAGGCAACTCCCTGCGCATGATTCCCCGCAGAAGCGCAGACTACCCCACGCTCACGTTCTTCCTTGCTGAGCTGGGAAATGGCATAATAGGCACCACGAATTTTAAAAGAGCGAACACGTTGGGCATTTTCTTTTTTCAAATAAATCTTAGCACCATACTTCTCCGATAAATAATGGTCGTAATCCAGTGGGGTATTCACAACCACACCATTCAAGACCTTGTGAGCCTTGATTATATCTTTTGAACTTAACATCATTTTCTCCTAGACTATCTCATACTATCACAATCCATCCTCTTAAAAAAGAGATGAATTGATTATAAAAGCGAGTTAGTCCCCCAACTCGCCTTCACCTTAATTTCTATCAATTAGTTATAGATTTTGAATGCATCATCGTCGTTTTTACCAACGAATGGCATTGCTTTACGCAATTCTGCACCAACTTTTTCAATTTCAAGGTTAGCTGCTTGTTCACGGTAAGCAGTCAATTTTGGACGTCCAGCTTTATAGTCATTTACAAAGTCATTTGCAAATTTACCATTTTGGATATCTGCCAAGACAGCCTTCATATTTTCTTTTACTTGTTCAGTGATTACACGTGGACCTGATACATAGTCACCGTATTCAGCAGTGTTTGAAATAGATTGACGCATTTTCTTGAATCCACCTTCGTAGATCAAGTCAACGATCAATTTCATTTCGTGAAGAACTTCAAAGTAAGCCAATTCTGGGGCGTAGCCTGCTTCTGTCAAGACTTCGAAACCAGCTTCGATAAGGGCAGTCAAACCACCGCAAAGTACAGCTTGTTCACCAAACAAATCTTCTTCAGTTTCTTCTTTGTAAGTTGTTTCAAGAAGACCTACACGAGCTGCTCCAACACCTTTACACCAGTCCATAGCAATGTTTTTCGCATTTCCTGTTGCATCTTGGTAAACTGCATAAAGAGCTGGAACACCAAATCCTTCTTCATAAGTACGACGTACCAAGTGTCCTGGTCCTTTAGGAGCACACATGAAGACATCTACATCTGCAGGAACTTTGATAAATTCAAAGTGGATGTTGAAACCATGGGCAAACCCAACTGCATTTCCAGCTTCCAAGTTTGGAGCGATTTCTGCTTCGTACAATTCTTGTTGGATTTCGTCTGGTGCCAAAATCATGATAACGTCAGCCAATTTAGTTGCTTCTGCTACTGTGTAAGTGTCAAATCCATCTTCTTTTGCTTTGTCAAAAGATTTACCTGGACGTACACCGATGATGACATCGCGACCTGAGTCACGCAAGTTTTGAGCATGCGCATGTCCTTGTGAACCATAACCGATAACGGCGATTTTTTTACCGTCAAGTGCTGCTACTTTAACATCTTTTTCGTATTCCATTTGAACTGCCATAGTTTTTCTCTCTTTTCTATTATTTATTGCCTTTTAGGCTGGTTTAACAAATTTAAAATATTTTTATACTCAATGAAAATCAAAGAGCAAATTAGAAAGCTAGCCGCAGTCTGCTCAAAGCACTGCTTTGAGGTTGTAAATAAGACTGACGGAGTCAGTAACATATACCTACGGCAAGGCAAAGCTGACGTGATTTGAAGAGATTTTCGAAGAGTATTAATCGCGGGTAAATCCAGTTGCACCAGTTCGAGCAATATTGCGAATACCGTATGGTCGAATGACTCGCAATAGAGCTTCACTCTTTTCAGCATTTCCTGTCATTTGAATGGTAATCGAGCTTGGCGCTACGTCTACCACTGTTGCACGGAAAGGTTGAATAATGGCCAGAATCTCAGCTCGCTTCTCAGCTGGTGCTGACATCTTAACCAAAATCACCTCGCGCTCCAAATGAGGCTTGTCTGTAATATCACGAATGCGAATCACATCAATTTGACGATTGAGTTGCTTGATGATTTGCTCCACCTCATCATGTGAAGCCACATCAATAATAATGGTGATACGCGATACATTCGGATCTTCTGTTGCTCCAACAGAAATGCTTTCGATATTAACCTGACGGCGAGACAGGACACCGGTAAAGCGATTGAGGACTCCTGAACGATTTTGTAGTTTTGCTGTTAACATTCTACGCATGGAACTTCACCCCCAACATCTCATGATTACTCTTACCAGCTGGCACCATTGGCAACACCTGCTCCTTACGAGAAATATCTACCTCGATTAGCATAGGAACATCCTCAGTGATGACTTCAAGGTCTTGAGCCAAGGTCTCAGGATTGTCAAACTTATAGTTTTTAATGCCGTAAGCCTGTGCCATCAGTTGGAAATCAGGAAGGGTATCAAAGACAGACTCAGATGTTCTACCTTCATAGAAGGATTCCTGCCACTGGCGAACCATTCCAAGCGAGTGGTTGTTCAGCATAACCACCTTGATTGGCACCTTGTAAATGTTCAAAATAGCCAATTCCTGGTTAGTCATTTGGAAACCGCCATCCCCAACAAACAAGACTACTTCCTTATCTGGATTAGCAATTTTAGCTCCGATTGCTGCTGGAATTCCAAATCCCATCGTTCCCAAACCACCTGAAGTCACTAACTGACGTTCATTTTGGTAGGGATAATACTGAGCTGTCCACATTTGGTGTTGACCAACGTCTGTTACCACAATAGCATCTCCGTTAGTTAATTCACCAATTCGTTCAATAACAGCTTGCGGTTGAACTACACGCTCTTTCTTATCGTAAGAACGAACGCGGTTCTTGTCTTTAGTGACTTTCTCAATCCATTTCTCAGTATTGTTATGAACTGTCGGTTCAGCCAGCAACATTTGCAAAGCTTTCTTAGCATCTCCAACTACAGGAATATCTGCACTGATAATCTTGCCAATCTCGGCTGGGTCAATATCAATATGAGCAACCTTAGCATTCTTAGCGAAGGTCTTAGGATTCCCCGTCAAGCGGTCATCGAAACGACAACCAATACTAATCATAAAGTCCGCTTCCGTCATGGCAATATTAGCTGCAAATGACCCGTGCATGCCTCCCATTCCAAGGAAGAGTGGATGACTCGTTGCAATCGTACCTTGCCCCAAAAGACTGGTTACCACTGGAATTTGATATCGCTCTGCAAATTCATTTAGTTCCGCAGCAGCTTCAGCATAACTAATTCCACCACCAGCTAACAAGACTGGCTTTTTAGCCTTGGATAATTGCTTCAAAATTTTCTTGATTTGCATATCATTCGGCTCAAGAGTCGGCTGATAGCTTGGTAGGTTCACTTCTGGTGAATAAATGAATTCTGTTTCCAAAGCAGATACATCTTTAGGTAGGTCAATTACGACTGGCCCTGGTCGACCTGTAGTTGCGATATGGACAGCTTCCGTAATGATACGCGGAATATCTGCCGTCTCACGAACTTGGTAATTGTACTTAGTGATTGGCATGGTAATTCCCACGATGTCTGCCTCCTGAAAGGCATCCTTCCCAATCCCTGCTCGCGCAACCTGTCCTGTAAAGACCAAAAGGGGAACACTGTCGCTCATGGCATCCGCAATCCCTGTAATGGCATTTGTTGCTCCCGGTCCGCTAGTGACGACGGCAACACCCAACTTTCCAGTTGATTTGGCATAACCTTCAGCTTCATGCAGACAACCTTGCTCATGGCGTCCTAGAATGTGGCGAATGCCTTTAAAATTATATATCGCATCATAAAAAGGCAAGACTGCACCACCAGGATAACCAAAGATGGTATCAATTCCTAAATCACGAAGTGTTTCCAAAACTAGGTCCGACCCCGTCTTAGGAGATTCTAAACTGATTTTCTCCATTGTTCCCCTTTCTCTTCTCTTAAAAATAACTTGTTACTATCATACCATTTTTTCAAAATTTTTCAAGAGAAAAGAAGAAATTTTCTGAATTTTCTATTTTAACGTTTATTTATGAATGTTATTTTTGTTTTTATTAAAAAGATACCGATTTCATTTACTAAAAAAGAAAAAAGAACTGATTTCTCAGTTCTTCATTAATCTTATTCCACACTGAATAGGTATGGGTAAACAGGTTGTTGACCTTGATGAATCTCGACTTCAACATCTTCGAATTCTTCTGCGATTTCTTGGGCAATTTCATTGGCAAGTTCTTCGCTTCCGTCTTCACCGACATAGAAGGTTACAATTTCACTATCTTCATCCAACATATGTTTCAAGGTTTCTGTCAAGGTTTGGTGCATATCAGGGTTTGACACGAGGATTTTCCCATCCACCATACCTAGATTATCGTTTTCATGGATTTCTAAGCCATCAATGGTTGTATCACGCACAGCTGTTGTGACGCTTCCACTAACGACATCGCTAAGAGCAGCTGTCATACGCTCTTGGTTTTCTTCGATGGACTTGCTTGGATCAAAGGCAAGAAGACTTGTCAAACCTTGAGGAAGAGTACGAGCTTCTACCACTACTGCTGGTTGTTCCAAAACTTCTGCTGCAGATTGAGCTGCCATGAAGATATTTTTATTGTTTGGCAAGAAGATAATATTACGAGCGTTAACCTGTTCAACAGCCTTGATAAAGTCTTCTGTTGAAGGGTTCATGGTTTGACCGCCCTCGATAACATAATCCACACCTTGGGAACGGAAGATATTTGCTAGACCTTTACCAGCCACCACAGCAATCAAAGCATATTCTTTTTCTTCAACAGGCTTGCTAACTTGAGCAGCTTCTTTTTCAACCTGCGCTTCGTGTTGGTTGCGCATATTGTCAACTTTTACCTTGACCAAGCTACCATATTTGAGACCTTCTTGCATAACAAGTCCTGGATCTTCTGTATGGACATGGACTTTGACGATTTCATCATCATTGACAACAAGGAGAGAGTCTCCAAGTTCATTCAAGTAGTTACGGAATTCGTCGTAGTCAAAGTCTTTGGCATAGGTTGGACCTTGCTTAAGAGCTACCATGATTTCGGTACAGTAACCAAACGTGATGTCCTCAGTCGCTACGTGACCAGCTACAGACTTATGGTGCTCTGCATTGATCATTTCACTCATGTTGGCAGGAGTCGCTACAAAGTCCTCAGATGCAATATATTCACCAGTAAGGGCTGAAAGGAAACCTTCGTAGATGAAGACCAGTCCTTGACCACCTGAATCCACAACGCCAACTTCCTTCAAGACTGGAAGCATATCTGGCGTTTTAGCTAGAGCGGTTTTAGCACCTTCCAAGGCTGCACGCATTACCTCAACAGCATCATCTGTTTGCTCAGCCTTTTTCTTAGCACCGATAGCAGCTCCACGCGAAACTGTCAAAATCGTTCCTTCAACTGGTTTCATAACGGCCTTATAGGCAACTTCCACACCTGATTGGAAGGCAAGGGCCAAGTCTTGACCTGTTAACTCGTCTTTATCTTTGATGGCTTGTGAAAATCCACGGAAAAGCTGAGACGTAATAACGCCTGAGTTCCCACGCGCGCCCATCAAAAGACCTTTGGCAAGAATGCTCGCTACCTCTCCAACTGTAGAAGCTGGTTTGTCTGCAACTTCCTTAGCACCATTTTCAATGGTCATTCCCATGTTTGTTCCAGTATCTCCATCTGGAACTGGAAAGACGTTTAATGAATTGACATATTCAGCTTGCTTATTCAAACGAGTTGATGCAGCCTGCACCATTTCTTGAAATAGGCTAGTAGTAATTTTTGACACGGTTATTCTCCTACAACTTTGATATTTTGAATGTAGACATTTACAGTCTGAGCGGTAATTCCAAGTTGGTTTTCCAAACTAAATCGAACACGCTCTTGAATGTTTTTTGACACTTCGCTAATCTTTGTTCCGTAGCTCAACACGGTATATACATCAACTGCAATACTGCCATCTTCGGCCGCTTTTACGACGACACCTTTGGAATAATTTTCCTTACCTAGAAGGGCTTGGAAATTATCTTTGAGGGCATTTTTACTAGCCATACCGACCACACCAAAAATTTCAGTTGCTGCTCCACCTACGACGGTTGCAATCACTTCATCTGTTAGTTCGATTTGACCATCTTTTGTATTAATTTTTACAGTCATCCTTTTTACCTCAACTAGTTGATACTCTATTTTATCATATTTCAGCCCAAGTGTAAAAGCAGAATACTGTATCAGCGGATATTTACTCTATTTTTCAAATGATTTTATACCTACAGTAAAAGAAAAAAGACCCTAAGGTCTCCTTACTTTTATTATTAAACGCGTTCAACTTTACCTGATTTCAAAGCACGAGCTGAAGCCCAAACTTTTTTAGGTTTACCATCGATAAGAACAGTAACTTTTTGAAGGTTTGGTTTTACGGCACGTTTTGTTTGGTTCATCGCGTGTGAACGGTTGTTTCCTGATACAGTCTTACGACCTGTAAAGTAACATACTTTAGCCATTGTGTTTTCCTCCTATTAGATCTAATATAGCGGATGTGCTAGCACCACATACTGTACTATGTTATCACACTTTCTTCATTTTTGCAAGGGAATTGGAAGATTTTTTTATTTAACGTAGACAATTCCCAACTTCCCAAAGGCCACATCTCCACGGATAATCAAGGTTTTGCTGGTTGGGGCTAGAGGAGTATCTGCCTTGGCTACGCCACAGAAAGTTTCTACCTTTAAATCAACTCCCCAATGTTGAGGAACATAGATAACTGCATTCCCAAAACCGACTTCTATCTTCAAGGTTGCGCTATCTCCCAACATCTCTGCATTGTCATAATAAATCTTGGCATTGCCAAAACCAACTTCTACTTGATCTTCTACCAATTCTTGCTCTTGCTTGTAGAAAGTTCCAGTCCCAAAAGCAACTTCCTTATCTGTAAGAATGGTCTTTTTACCATCATACCACCATTTTTTCCCATTCCAAGTTCTGTTAGAATGAGTGAGTGCGCTGACACCCATTACGATTAAAATACTTGCCCAGAACAATGACTGATTGGGAATTGGTAAAATGCCATAAAAGTGGTTAGCAATCATTAAGGCTACTAGAGCTGTAAAAGAGGCTGAAGTTAAGTGACGATGCAACAAAGCTCCAACTGATTGATAGGCAAAAAATGCAATACCAAGCAAGGGCCAAATTTGCCCACCGAATGAAGGGATTCCAAAATTTCCTTGTAATAATATTAAAGCTGCCAATACTAGCAACACAATACCAAATGCTTTCTTTTTCATGTTCTTACCTCATGTTTCTTAGATTTTCTTTTAGGAGGGATTGGTAATGCCGTGAGACATGAATCTCCTTGTGGGTTTGATAAAAGGAAATGGTGCCCGTTCCTGAAAAGGACTTGTCCACCGAGTAAACTTGCCGAATATTAGCAATGGTCGACTTGGATACTCGACTGAAATAACGGGGCAGGATAGACTCTAACTCATAGAGTTTAAGTCGAACCTCGTAGGCATCTTTCTGGGTATGGGCGTAAATCTTGTTCCCCTCTGTTTCAAAGAAAAGAATTTCCGACAAGTCCAGATAATATTCACCCGTCCCCTTGTAAAAAATCAACCGAGGAGACTTGGATTCTTGCAAGAGGCGCTGTAAATCCGCAATCTCATCTGTCAAAGCCGCTGCCTTGATGACAATTTCAGTTTCCTCTAAATTGCTGTCAATTTCGATTCGTAACTTCATTCCATCTCCTTTCTGACTCTACTATATCAAAGCCAAAATAAGAAAACAAGAGCAAAAAAGCAAGTGGTTACTTTAGACCCGTAAGTGGTTGTAGGACCACCTTAACTTACAATTCAAAATAGAAAGAAAAGCATACCCCACGCAAGGCCACAAATATAACCAACTACTACATCCTTGGGATAATGCACTCCCCCTAAGACTCTTACTAGACCGAGGAAAGCTGACAAGACCAACAAGATAACCCCTACAGATAAACTAGCATGTAAGCAAGCCATGGAGATAATGGTTGCTGAAAAGACATGACGACTGGGCATAGACTGACCAAGGCTATCTCTGTCAAGCAAAGGTTTAATATCCCATTCCTCATAAGGCCTAGGGGCATTGATTTTCTTACGAAGAAAGGATAAAATCACAAAACCTGATGCAGGGATAAACAAATAGATTCCGACCTGTTTCCCAAGTCCTTGTTGGAGATAGGTAGTTGCTAACAAGGTTAGATAAATCATAGGCATAACCACCGTCATGAACCGATTGAAAGTTCTTAACAAGCTCAGAAGAAAGGGCTTATTTTTAATGTTACTAGCAACGTGGCCATACCATTCTTGATAATTTTTCATATATTTTCTCATCACTTACTCAAATTTTGCTTATAGGGAAGCACTTGTCTTCTAGTATAGTGCAGAAAAAGAAGACCGTCAAGCCTTCTTTCGATTTATTCTTCTGCTTCGTCTTCTTTAAATTGACTGTTATAAAGGTCAGCGTAGAAGCCTCCTTGTGCCATTAGCTCATCATGATTGCCTTGCTCAATGATATTGCCATCTTTCATGACAAGAATCAGATCAGCATTTCGGATAGTTGACAAGCGGTGGGCGATGACAAAGGAAGTTCTTCCCTCCATCAAACGATCCATGGCTTTCTGAATCAATTCCTCTGTACGGGTATCAACAGAAGAAGTCGCCTCATCTAGGATTAGGAGTGGCGCATCTTTCAGCAAAGCACGAGCGATAGTCAAGAGTTGTTTTTGTCCGACAGACAAGGTCACTGTATCATCCAAGACGGTATCGTAACCATCTGGTAGTGTCATGATAAAGTGGTGAATCCCTACAGCCTTGCTGGCTTCAATCACGCGCTCATCACTAATCCCCTCTTGGTTATAGATAAGATTGTCGCGAATGGTTCCTTCAAAGAGCCAAGTATCCTGCAAGACCATTGAAAAGGCATCGTGTACTTCCGAACGCTTCATATCCTTGGTATCCACACCATCGATACGGATACTTCCCTTATCAATCTCATAGAACTTCATCAAAAGATTGACAATAGTTGTCTTACCAGCCCCAGTCGGTCCGACAATGGCAACCTTTTGACCTGCATGAGCCGTCGCAGAAAAATCGTGGATGATAGTCCGATCAGGTGTATAACCAAAGGAGACTCGATCAAAGACTACTTGACCTTTCATATCGCTCAATTGTCTTTCTTTATGGGATTCGTCTTCCATTTCCTCTTCAGCTAGGAATTCGAAGACGCGTCCCATGGCTGCACTAGCCTGCTGAAGACTAGTAATCCCTTGGGCGATTTGTGAAAGAGGCTGAGAAAAGATACGAACGTAGGCCATAAAGGCAACTATAATCCCGATACTGATGTGTCCATTTAAGGCCAAGGCTGCACCAACGATAATCACCAAGGCATAGCTAAAGTTCCCAATAAACATCATAATCGGCATCATAATCCCTGAAATAAACTGAGATTTCCAGATACTGTCATACAGACGATGGTTTAATTTCGCAAATTCTTCTTTCGTACTTTCGATGGCATTATAACTGGTCACCACATTATGGCCAGAGTACATTTCCTCCACATAGCCATTGACAGCTGCCAAATCTTGTTGCTGACTCTTAAAGAAGCCCTGGGATTTGCCCATAAAGACGGACACGAAAACAAAACCAATAAGGGTTGAAACAACCGTCACCAAGGCTAAAATCCAGTTCATCCCAAACATGGTTACCAAGACTGCCACGACCAGTAAACTAGATGAAAGAACTGTTCCCAGACTTTGATTCAGGGACTGGGCTGCAGTGTCAACATCATTGGTTACACGAGACAAAGTATCCCCCTGAGAGTGCCCATCAAAATATCCCAATGGTAGGCTATTGATTTTCTCTGCAATCGCTCTTCTCAAACGCTCTGAAAAACGTTGAATAGCTGTTGTAAACAGAAAGGCCTGCAAATAATTTGATAGAAGTCCGATCACATAAATCACGGCCAAAAAACCACCAATAGCTGCAACCGCCGCGACATCCACACTTGTTTCCAGACCACTGGCAATAATATTAGTCATTTCCTTGATGCGAGTTGGACCATATACAGTAATGATATTGGATAAGATTGTTGCTAGAAAGGCGATTAGAAGGGCAAACTGGAGA